>JAUPKQ010000124.1 GCA_030837345.1 Actinomycetota bacterium
CCCCCTCCAATCCGTCTTCGTCAACAAGGTCTTCACGAGCCCGATGTCGTGGGGCCTGCTCCTGACGATCTGGTTCATGTTCGTCTTCCGGCTGGTGGACCGCCGCCGATCGACCTTCGTGATGGCGCTGCGCGGCATCGTCAAGGTCTGCATGTGGTTCGCCCTCCTCGTGATCGTGATGTTCACCAGCCAGCTGGTGTTCCCCTACCAGGACTGGTTCGCCATGGTCTTCCCGGAGAACATCCGGCTGACGGACTTCACGATCGCCTACCCGATCTCGTACGGCTCCCCGTGGTACAAGGCGAACGGCTGGATCGGGCTCGAGCCCTCCGTCGTCTCCTTCCAGCTCGGGATGGGCCTCGTCTCGGCGGTCCTCCTGCGCTCGACGATGCCGGTGATCCTCCTGATCGGCGTCGCGATCCTCTGCACGACCGCCGGCTCCGGGATGATCATCGCCGGAGTCGCCCTGATCGTCATCGTCTTCTCCGGGATGCGCTGGGCCCTGGCCCGCTACGCCCTGCTCGCCCTGCCCGTCCTCGCGTTCACGATGTCCCCGTGGGCGGAGCCGATCCTCAAGCGGGCGAGCGGCGACGACGACTCGACAAGCCTGCGGGCCGTCCAGCCCTACAGCGTGCTGTGGCCCCGTTTCACCTCCGATCCCGTGACCGCCCTTCTCGGGGGTGGGCCCGGGTCGTCACAGGAGATCATCACCAATCAGCACGTCATGGGCCTCCTCGTGCCGACCCCCCTCAAGATTTTCTACGACTACGGGCTGATCGCGGGGCTCGCTCTGGCCGCGTTCTTCCTCTTCATGTATCTCGGCGGGCCGAGCCGGTCGCTGGCGATCACGCTGGCCGTCTCTCTCTGGACCCTCCAGCCCGGCACGACGACGGCGGTCTTCACGGTCGCCATCCCGCTCTTCGTCACCTGGTGGACGCCCCGCACGCAAGGCCCCATCGAGAGCGACTACGTGCCCTCACCCAATGCAGCCATCACGCCGCCGAACGGCGGCAGGCGACGATCGGAGGTACGCGTGTGACCCAGGACAGGACCCCGACGGTCTCGGTCCTGATGCCGGTGCGGAACGAGGAGCGTTCGGTCGCAGGAGCCATCGGCTCCGTGCTCCAGCAGACCGAGAAGAACCTCGAAGTGCTCGTCATCGACGGCCAGTCGGACGACGGGACAGCCTCCGTCGTCAACGACCTGGCCTCCACGGATCCACGGATCCGTCTGCTGGACAATCCGAACCGCACCATCCCGCATGCGCTCAACATCGGCCTGGCCGCCGCACAGGGCCGGTACGTCGCCCGTGTCGACGCCCACGCCTCCGTCAGCCTCGACTACCTCGAGCGCGGCGTCACCGAGCTTGAGGCGAACTCGGACGTCGCGTCCGTCGGCGGGCGCCGTATCGGCGTCGGCGAGGGGCCGGCGGGCCGTGCGATCGCCGCCGCGCTGTCCAGCCCGTTCGGCGTCGGCAACTCGATCAACCACTACGGCGGCGAGCGTCAGGACACCGACCACGCCTCGTTCGCGGTCTCCCGCAAGGATGTGCTGCGTTCCATCGGCGGCTGGGACGAGAACCTCCTCGTCAACGAGGACGTCGACCTCGACCACCGCATCGCGCTCGCGGGATTCCGGATCCGCTACGACCCGGACATGGAGATCCACTGGCACGTCCGCCGGACGGTGAGGGATCTCGGCCGGCAGTACCGCCGCTACGGCCGGGGCAAGGCGGCCATGGTGCGCAAGAACGGATCATCCGCCGTCCGGGTGCGCCATCTCGCCGCCCCCGGGCTGGTCGCCTGGACGGGCGGCGCCGTCATCGCCCTCCTGACCGGTCACCCGCGGATCGCCACCGCGATGGTCGCGCCGTACGTCGCCGGTCTCGCCGGGGCGACGGTGGCGACCCGGCGCAAGGGCTACGGCGAGGAGGACCTCGACGTCGTCCCGCTCGCCGGCGCCTTCGCGGCGATGCACTTCGGCTGGGGTCTGGGATTCCTGGAGGGGTACCTTCTCCGGCTGACACCGGCGGCCGCCAGCGGCCGGGATCCCCGGAAGAAGTAGGGAAGCTTCCCCGGATGGCCCTCCGCTCCGGCGGGGGGCCATCCGGCGTCCCAGGGTGCCCGGCCGGTCAGCCGTGGCCTCGCCGGTCAGCCGGCGATCAGCTGCCGGGCGGGTTGCCCGGCGGGCTGCCGGACGGGCTGCCGGACGGGCTGCCCGGCAGGCTCCGGACGGCGGGTCCGGACCTCGGGAAGCGTGACCCACCGGGCGTGACGGTACTTCATCATCGGTCGCTCGACGAGGACCCACGAGGCCGTCGCGAAGAGGGCGGTCAGGAGCCCGCCGACCAGGCTGAAGATCACTGCCCCCGCGTCGTCGAGCCCGGCCCAGATCAGGACCAGAAGAATCGGCCAGTGGTACATGTACACGCCGTAGGAGATGTCGTTCCGGGGCTGGAACGGCACGGGAAGGGCGACCGCGATCCACAGCAGCAAGTAGGCGAGCGCGGGGGCCCCAAGGATCTGGTAGTCGCCGCCGGGGATGGCGCAGGTGACGAGCAGCAGCGCCAGAGAACCGATCCCGAGCCGGGGATCCATCGGGATGTGGTCGGCGTACAGATCCGCCAGGACCCCCATGAGGAACATGAAGATCATCAGTCGGCCCATCTCCAGGGGGAGGGTCAGGCCGAACGTGCCGGCGACCAGGGTGATCCAGATCGCCACCGTGCCGGCGACCAGCAGCTCACGTCGCCGGTCCATGAGGGACGCCGATCCTCGGCGGTGCCGCCCGATGCCTGCGACACGGCCCTTGACCATCCCGGTCAGGATCATGCAGGACACCATCACGTAACACATGCCCTCGTAGTAGAGGGACCAGAGCGACCCGTTCATCGCCCCCGGTTCGGTCGCGGCGGTGGTCAGCCCGGAGATGCCCCATTGCTTGATCAACAGACCGGCGTTGCTGACGACGAAGCCCACAGCCGAGTCCTCGCCGGTGAAGACCGACAGGGGCGAGCGGCCCTGGGACATCGCGACGAGGGGTGCGGCGACGAAGGCCGTGACCATGAGACAGGCCCAGAACCCGGGCAACACCCGCAGGGCCCGATGCCACAGGAAACGCCGGACGGAATTGAGCCGCCGGGCGCTGCCGGTGACGAGGAACCCGCTCAGAATGAAAAAGCCGTCAACTGCCATTTGTCCGAGATCGGCCTCGACCACCGAGGGCTGGGTCGCGGTCCGAAGCGCCTGGGAGTGGACGACGACGACAGTGGTGGCCAAGGACAGGCGCAAAACCGTGAGATTGTTACGGCGCGTATTGAATCTCTCACGCAACGTGGGGATCTCAGGCACGCGACGACTCCCAGGCGGTTTTCAGATCCGGCGATGGACCACATCCGACACCCAGACCTTAGGCCACGAAGACACTGATCGGGCGTTCCGAGACGGTGAATTCAGAACGCCTTGACCAAGCCATAACATGAAAGTGATCAACGTTTTCCGACGTGCCAATTTCTGATCATGGCAATTCGCCCGCGGAGTTGATCGCTCGACGCCTTCGGAACCTCCGGTCCCCCGCCCAGGCGCCGAAGCTCCGCGTGCACGGTCGCGTGCGGCTGGGACGTCCGGCGCGCCCAGGCCCCCACCAGGCTGTGCAGCTCCTTCCGGAGTGCCGTGATCTCGCGATGGGCGGCGACCTCGACGACCTCGGACGAGGGCGCCCCCTCACCCCGCCGGCTCCGGGCCGCGAGCTGGCTCGCCTGCCGCTGACGGAGCAACGTGGTCACCTGCTCCGGCTCCAGCAACCCCGGAATGCCCAGGAAGTCGAGTTCCTCCTCGCTGCCTACCTCGGCACCCGTGCCGAACTCCTGCTTGTCGAACAACACCCGGTCGAAGGTCGCCTGCGCCTCCAGCGCCTCGAAACGTCCTCCCTCCAGGTCCCCGGAGGCCTTCTCCTCACGGTTCGCGGCGGCGACCAGAGCGTCCTCCGGCGACCACTCGCCGTCCTCGCCGTCCTTCGCGGGCCTGTCGAGGGCGTGGTCACGCTCGACCTCCAGCTCGCCCGCGAGCCCGAGCAGCACCGGAACGCTGGGCAGGAACACCGAGGCCGTCTCGCCCCGGCGCCTCGCCCGGACAAAACGGCCGACGGCCTGGGCGAAGAACAGGGGCGTCGAGGTCGAGGTCGCGTACACCCCCACCGCGAGCCGGGGTATGTCGACCCCTTCCGAAACCATCCTGACCGCCACCATCCAGCGCTGCTCACCGGTGGTGAACTCCTCGATCCGGTCCGAGGCGGCCGAGTCGTCCGAAAGGACGACCTCGGGCTTCTCCCCCGTGATCCCGTGCAGGATCTTCGCGTAGGCGCGGGCGACCGACTGATCCGTGGCGATCACCAGGCCCCCGGCGTCCGGCATGCCGCGCCGGACCTCGGTGAGCCGCTTGTCCGCGGCGGCGAGCACGGCGGGCATCCACTCGCCCTCGGGATCGAGAGCGGTCCTCCAGGCCTGCGCGGTGCCGTCCTTGGTCAACGGCTCGCCCAGCTTCGCCGCGACCTCGTCACCGGCCTTCGTGCGCCACCGCATCTGCCCGGAGTACGACAGGAAGATCACCGGGCGGACGACGCCGTCCCGCAGAGCGTCGCCGTAGCCGTAGGTGTGGTCGGCCCTCGAACGGCGTATCCCCGCCCGGTCCGGCTCGTACTCGACGAACGGGATCGGGCTCGTGTCCGACCGGAACGGCGTCCCCGTCAGGGCGAGGCGCCGGGTCGCGGGCTCGAACGACTCACGGACGGCGTCACCCCAGGACAGGGCGTCCCCACCGTGGTGGATCTCGTCGAGGATCACCAGCGTCTTCGCGGCCTCGGTCCGGGCACGGTGGAGCGCCGGTTTCATGGCGATCTGCGCGTAGGTGACCGCGACGCCGTCGAAGTGGCGGGCATGCGAGCCCTGGCTGTTCCGGAACGTCGGATCGAGCCGGATACCCACGCGGTGGGCGGCGTCCGCCCACTGCTTCTTCAGATGCTCGGTCGGGCACACGACCGTCACCCGGTGGACGACACGCCGCCGCAGGAGCTCCGTGGCCACCCTCAGCGCGAAGGTGGTCTTCCCCGCCCCGGGCGTGGCGACCGCCAGGAAATCCGACGGGTCGCGCTCGAGGTAGGCCGACAGGGCCTCCTGCTGCCACGCCCGGAGCTTGCCCGCCGTTCCCCACGGAGCCCGGCCGGGGAACGCCGGGGACAGATTGGACGCCGCCGCCGCGCTCGCGTGCTGCGGTTTCGCTGGGCCTTGCTGCACCGGCTGTGCTCCCCCACCACTCATCGGACCTTCAGGCTAGCCGCCCGGACGGCGCCGCACCGCCCGGCCGCCCGTTCCGGCGAGCCGTACGCCGGGCGCGCTCCCGGTGTGCGGGGGGAGACCGTCTACTCGCCCGCCCCCGGCCCCCCACCGGACCCAGCGCCCGATCCTCCGCCCGACCCCGGGTCGCCGTCCTTGGGCCCCGGCCGGAGACCGTCGTAGATCTCTTTGCAGAGCGGGCAGACGGGGAACTTCTGAGGGTCGCGTCCGGGAACCCACACCTTGCCGCAGAGCGCGACGACCGGCGTCCCGCTCAGGGCGGATTCGAGGATCTTCTCTTTCTGGACGAAGTGGGAGAACCGCTCGTGATCACCCGGTTCAACCGGCTGTTCGAGCTCCTGACGGTCCAGGACGGCGGTCGTGTAGGTGTCCGGCATGGACAGCGGTTCCGGCTCCATCGTGCTCATCGCACGGAGTTTAGTGCCGCCGGTCGCGGTCGTCAGTTCAGCGACGGGTCCTCCGGATAGGTGGACACGAACGCGAGTTCCCCGCGCTGGCGTCGCAACACCTGGCGCCAGAGCGTCTCGGGACTGTCCGAGAACGGATCCCGAGACTCGGCGTCGACGACGTACCAGGCCCCGTCCGCGACCTCGGACTCCAGTTGCCCCGCGGACCATCCCGAGTACCCGGCGAAGATCCTCAACCCCGAGACGCCTCGGGCGACGACGTGAGGAGGGGTATCGAGGTCGACGAGGCCGAGCGAGCCGATGATCCGGCGCACCCCGGCGGGTTCGGCGTCGTCGCCGGGGACGGCCACGATCCCGAGGGCGCTGTCGAGCTGGACCGGGCCCCCCTGGAAGAGCCTCCCGGGAGCCGTCGTGAACGGCTGCCAGTCGGGCAGGACAGCCTCGACATCGACCTCCAGCGGATGGTTGACGACGATCCCCAGCGCACCGTCGTCGTTGTGGTCGAGAACGAGGACGACGGCCCGCCTGAAGTTGGGATCACCCAGACGTGGGGTGGCGACCAGCAGACGACCCGTCAATCTCCGGACCCCGGCGATGTGCCCCGTCATACGTGTCGCGCCGCCCACTCGTCGGGCCGGTCGAGGACGTCGGCGGGTCCGGCGCTCCATGGGATCACATCCCCACTTTAGAACGCGGAGCGACCGATCCGGGGCGGGTCAGGACGAGCCACCGACCCCGGATCGGTTCCGGTACGGCACCGACGGGACCGCACCGGGGTTCGTCAGAGTCCTCGGACGGCGTCCTCGATCCGACGGCCGATCCCGGAGTCGACGTTCCGCCAGTACTCGAAGGCGCGCCGAAGGATCGGTTCGCTCACGCCGTCCTTCAGGTGACCGGAGACGTTGCCGACGAACCGGTCGCGAGCCGCATCGTCGAGAACGTCGTTCACCAGGGTGCGCGCCTGGCCGAAATCGTCGTCCTGCGCATGCAGGGCGTACGCCTCGCGGACCATCTCACCCGTCGCCGCCCACCCGAGGTCGGAGCCGAAACGTCCCGGGTCGGCGGCCGGACCGCCGTGGGAGTTCGGCGCGTGGACCGGCGCGTTCCCGGAGTGGGAGTACCGCATCGGGCCGTCGAAGGTGTAGCTGTTCGCCCTGGTCGCGCGCGGGGCGTTCACTGGCAACTGCATGTAGTTCGCCCCGATCCGGTACCGGTGGGCGTCCGGGTAGGAGAAGAGACGCCCAAGAAGCATCTTGTCGGGGCTCGGACCAATACCCGGAACGAAGTTCGACGGCTCGAAGGCCGCCTGCTCGATCTCGGCGAAGAAATTCTCCGGGTTGCGGTCGAGGATCAACCTGCCGACCTCGATGAGGGGGTAGTCCGCGTGGGGCCACACCTTGGTGAGATCGAAGGGGTTGAATCGGTATCCCGGAGCGTCCGCAAAGGGCATGACCTGGACCCGGAGCGTCCACACCGGGTGGTCTCCCCGGGCGATCGCCCCGTGGAGGTCCCGGCGGTGGACATCGCTGTCGGACCCCGCGAGCGCGTCGGCCTCGGACTGGGTGAGGTAGTCGTTGCCCTGCTCGGTCCTGAAGTGGTACTTCACCCAGAACCTCTCCCCGCCCGCGTTCACCCAGGAGAACGTGTGGGAACCGTGGCCGTGCATGTGGCGCAACGTCCGGGGGATCCCCCGGTCACCCATCAGCCAGGTGACCTGGTGCGCGGACTCCGGTGACGACGTCCAGAAGTCCCACTGCATGTCGTGGTCACGCAGGCCGTTGTCGGGACGGCGCTTCTGCGAACGGATGAAGTGCCCGAATTTCATCGGGTCCCGGATGAAGAAAACGGGGGTGTTGTTCCCGACGAGATCGTAGTTGCCCTCGGTCGTGTAGAACTTCACCGCGAATCCGCGGGGGTCACGCCAGGTGTCGGGGCTCCCCATCTCCCCCGCCACGGTGGAGAAACGCACGAGGGTCTCGGTCGTCGTCCTCGGCTGGAACACGGCGGCCCTGGTGAACTGGCTGACGTCGTTCGTCACCTCGAAACGCCCGAAGGCGCCGGTGCCCTTCGCATGGACGACTCGCTCGGGCACACGCTCGCGATTGAAGTGCGCCATCTGCTCGATGAGCACGTGGTCCTGCAGCAGAATCGGACCGTTCGGACCGATCGTCAGGGAATGCGCGTCGGATGCGACCGGCATTCCGGAATCGGTCGTTGTCGGTGGTACCTCGGTCATATCGTCTCCTCGATCATCGACCGGATCGCACAGCCGACATCCTCCACCCGCCCGCAGGATCCGCGGACGAGGTGATGGTGGTTGTCACCGGCGCGTCGTT
The DNA here is from genome assembly GCA_030837345.1 of Actinomycetota bacterium. GTDB lineage: Bacteria > Actinomycetota > Actinomycetes > Actinomycetales > Kineosporiaceae > JAUPKQ01. The sequence goes on from JAUPKQ010000124.1 coordinate 8,094, forward strand.
CGTAGCGGGCGGGATGACCGGCGGGTTCGATCCTCCGGGACCGGTCGGACCACCGTCGGCGCCGCTGCCACGAGGACGACGAACCCGGCCGCCACCACGCCGTCCAGCCACCAGTGGTTGGCCGTCACGACCACGACGAGAACCGTGAGGACGGTGTGCAGCGGACCGATCACCCGCCACGGACGAGGCGCGGCCCTCCAGACGTACCACCCGACGATCACGGCCCAGCAGACGTGCACCGACGGCATCGCGCCGAGCTGATTGGCCATCCCGGACCCGAACGGTCCGTACACCGACGACCCGTCGCGAAGGGCTGTGTCGACGAACCCGAACTCGGACAGGAGCCGAGGCGGAGCCACCGGGACCGTCTGGACGACCAGGCAGGCGAGGGTCGAGCAGATGATCACCAGACGGGCCCGGGGATACACGTCCCGGTGGCGCCACCACAGCCAGAGAACGAAGATCGCCATCCCGTTGAGGTGAGCGAACGCGTAGAACGCGTTCGCCGCCCCCATCAGCCCGGGCACGGTGTCGACGACGCTCTGCATCCAGCGCTCGCTCGGCAGGTGCCAGGCGGTCTCCAGGGCGTGGATCGCCCGGCCCCGTTCCATCGCCCCGTCGACCCGGGTCCGTACCGCGGCTCCCACGAGCTGCCACAGCCCGAGCAGAGACATGATCAGGGCGAACTCCCGGGAGAAGGCCGTCACCACCGCCAGGCGCGTGTCAGGGCGCCGCCGGACGACGAGGGTCCCGGACACGAAGACGACCAGCAGGACGGCGGCCACCCCGAACGACAGCCGCCAACTGGGACGTAACTCCGGCATCGGGCCCTCCTGGCACCGTCGCTGGGAACGGCGGTCGGCAGGGATGATGCCAGGGGCTCCCATCTGCGGACCCGGGACCCCACGCCCCACGCCCGGCGTCTCCACCTGCATGGCACTGGTGGGAGGGCTGGTCCTCAGCATCTCGGCTGGCGGCACCTCACCCGGCGGCACCGGGGCCCGCCGTCGCGTCGCTCACCCTCGTCGCCGCCACCGTGATGGCGGCGTTCGCCCTCGGAACCGCCCCCGGCCTGCTCGGGCTCGGGGTGCTGGGCGGCCCGTCAGCGGGTGGACTGGGGGGTGTCGCGCCGGATCGGGATGGGCATCGTCGGGGTCCACGAACCGTAATCAGCGACGATCATGGTGATGAGGGCCCGGGCCTGGGTGTCCGGGGGAAGACCCGTCAGAGCCTGGTTGAGGTAGGCCGCCACCTCGTGGTCGAGGCGTGCGACACGGGCCTGGAGCTCCTCCGTCGTGAACATCTCGCCCCGGACGAGGGCGACGGCGAGATCGACGGCGGCACGCTGCTCACCCGGGGCGACACGGTCACGGGCCCGTTGGAGGGCGTCGGCGTAGGGGGCCGCCCCCAGGCCGACCTCGGCCGCGAGGACGACGATGACGAGCAGTTCCCGGCCGTTGGTCTCGTCGAGGCGGCCGAGGATCTGGGGGGCGTAGTCGCGGGCGGCCCGGCGTGAGTCCTGGACCCAGCCCTGTTCCACGGTCAGCTGCCCGCGTTCGGCGGTGCTGAAGCGGCCCGGAACGAGCGGCCCGTGAACCGCGAGGTAGGAGGAGCCGTCGGCGATGGCGGCGATGAGACTCGTGGCCTGAGCCCGGTCGGCGGGCCGCAGGGCGTCGTCGCACGCGAGACGCGCGAGTTCGGGTACGGCGGCGGCGGAGGCCGAGTAGACGCTCCCGTGGTGACAGAGCCGGTCCCAGAGATGCCCCCAGGCACGGTCACGCCCCGACGTGGGCCCGGCCGCGGCCTGGAGCAGGGCGGGTATGTCCCCGGCGGGGCCGTGTGCGTGCCGCAGCTGACCCCATCCGCCGACCTCTGGCTGGGGCTCTGACTGACGACTGCCCTTGGATAGCCACCTCACGGTACGAGCATCGCAGCCCAAGGCCCCTCAATGCACGCCCTCACCCCTGATTGACCGGGCGCGCCATCCGAAAAACCCGACATAAGTACATATTGCGACCATCTGACCACGTCGGGTCGCCAGTATGATGAGCCGCCTCGGGCTCATCGGGAGGCCGGACGGACCGGAAGACAGATGTCGACCTGTCGCACACGGCTCGCATCCCGCTCCCCCGTGGCGCTCCCCTCGGCGTCCGGCCCCAGGGACGCCGCCGGGAAACGCTCGAAACAGTGGCGGTCGTCCAGTTCGTAGCCGCTGCCCGGGAGCCACGTGCCGATCATGGCCGCCCACGCCCCGGCGTGCTCGTCCTCACGGAGCAGGAACCGGCCCATCGCGTACGTCCCGCCGTCGACGGTCATCGTGGAGATCTCCCCCTCCGTCCGGGTGCCCACCGGGACCGTCAGCCCCACCGTGACGCGCAGCCGCTCGTCCGCGGTCACCTGGGGGTCGTGATAGACGCAGATCCACCAGCCGTCGCCGTCGGCGAGCAGACCGCGGGGGCCGGCCCACCGGCCCAGGGCTCCGAACAGACGGGCGAACAGCGCGCCGTTCCCCGCGTACGGGCCGACCGAGCGCAGGTAGGCGACGGTGCACGGTCGGATCTCCTCCAGGGTCACCGGCGCGGGTTCCCGGTCGAGGACCCGCAGCCACCACAGCGGACGGCGCGTCACCGCGTCCAGACCGTCGAAGACCACCGTGGAGCGGCGCCCGGCGGGCGTATGGCCCGAGGCCGTCACGGGCCCCTCACCGGCCGACCGGTACAGGCCGCCACCGGCCGTCGCTCCCTCGCCCCCCGGCCCGGGCCGGAGCCCTCCGATGCGCCACTCGGTGGCGCTCATCCCGAACGCCTCCTGGAAGGCGCGGGCGAAGGGCGCGGGGCCCGAGAAACCGCAGTCGAGGGCTATCCGGGTGATCGGCGTCCTCGGGTGCAGGAGCAGTTCCGCCGCCGCCCGTTCGACACGCACCCGGTGGATGAACCGGCGCGGGGTCTCGCCCATCACCGAGGTGAAGATGCGATGAAAATGGTACGGGGAGAACCCGGCGACGCCAGCGAGGGTGGCGAGGGTGAGATCGTCGGTGAGGTGCCGCTCGATGTGGTCGAGCACCTGGTTGACCCGGGCGACGTGCTCCTCCCGGAGCGCTGCCCGGGACTCCACCGCGGACACTGTCCTCCGGCGAGAGGCCGTCATGAGGTCCTCCCGGGAGGCGGTCGGCGCGCCGAGCGTACCGGCGACGCCCCGCGGCCACCTTGCCGATCGCAAGATCCGTCATATCCGTCGCAAGCGGGGTGAAGCGACCCGGCGGGATCACTTCGTAACGTCACCTCCGGCGGGCACCCACCGCCTCGATCCAGCCGACGCGATCCAGCCGACGCGATCCAGCCGGAGGACACCGTGACCGATGCCCAGCTGACTCTCTCCCCCGTCGGCCATGTCGCCCTCGACGCCGGCGGATTCGCCGTGCACATCGCCGGGCCCTACCGCGCCGCACTGCGGGGCCTGGAGGGGTTCTCGCACGTCCAGATCCTGTGGTGGCTCCACCTGGCCGACACCCCGGAGCTTCGCAAGGTCCTCGACTGCGAGCAGCCCTACCGGCAGGCTCCCGAGCGGCTCGGTGTCTTCGCCACCCGCTCGCCGATCCGGCCGAACCCCGTGGCGCTGAGCACGGCGGAGATCCGGGACATCGACGTCGCCGCCGGCGTCGTCCGGGTGAACTACCTCGACGCGGCGCTGAGAAGCCCCGTCATCGACCTCAAGCCGTACCACCCGTCCACCGACCGGGTGCGTGAGGCGGAGGTCCCCACCTGGTGCGGCCACTGGCCGCGTTGGTACGAGGACGGCGCGTCCTTCAACTGGGGGGCGGAGTTCGTGACCGCCCACTGACGCGGGCGGTCACGAACCTCCTCCGGCGCCGGTCAGCTGACGGGGAGCCCCTCGAGATAGCGGTGGATCGCCCCGCTGACGCGCTTGCCGTCACCCATCGCGAGGATCACCGTCGCGGCGCCGCGGACGATGTCGCCACCGGCGAACACCCCGGGCATCGAGGAGTGCCCCTCGTCGTCCGTCTCGATGTAGCCCCACCGGTTGAGGTTGAGATCCGGTGCGGTCGAGGTGAGGAGAGGGTTCGCACGGGTGCCGATCGCGACGACGACCGTGTCGCACGGCAGGACGAACTCCGAGCCCTCCACCGGCACGGGCCTCCTCCGGCCGGAGGCGTCGGGCTCCCCGAGCTCCATGCGACGGCACTCAAGGCCCGTCACCCACCGGGAGTCGTCGCCGACCACACGCAACGGCGCGGTGAGGAAGTCGAACCGGACACCCTCCTGCTCGGCGTGGTGGACCTCCTCGGCCCTGGCGGGCAGTTCCGCCCGCGAGCGCCGGTAGACGATGACGGCGTCCTTCGCACCCAGGCGCCGGGCGGTGCGGACGGCGTCCATCGCGACGTTGCCTCCGCCGACGACGGCGACCCGCTTGCCCGACAGGACCGGCGTCTCGCCGTCGGGCATCCACGCGCCCATCAGGTTGACCCGGGTGAGGTACTCGTTGGCGGAGTAGACGCCTTTGAGGTTCTCGCCCGGGACGTCCATGAAGACGGGCAGCCCGGCCCCGACGGCGACGAAGACGGCGTCGTAGTCCTTCCGCAGCTCGGGCAGGGTGAAGGTGCGGCCGATGATCGCGTTGTACTCGATGCGCACACCCTGCTTGACGAGGCGATCGACCTCGCGGTGGACGATCTCCTTGGGGAGCCGGAACTCGGGGATCCCGTACACGAGGACACCCCCCGGGGAGTGGAAGGCCTCGAAGACGGTGACGTCGTGACCGTGCTTGACCAGCTCGCCGGCGGCCGTCAGACCCGCCGGGCCGGATCCGACGACGGCGACGCGGCGCCCGGACGACGGCGCGGGCTCGGGGATCCCGGTGACGTTCACCGCCGCCCAGTCGGCGACGTAGCGCTCCAGGTAGCCGATGCCCACCGGCTGGCCGGTGACACCGCGGAGGGTCGCCCCTCGCGGGCACTGGCCCTCGCACTGGGTCTCCTGCGGGCAGACCCGGCCCGTGACCCCGGGCAGGGTGTTGCACGCCATCAGGCGCTCAGCGGCCCCGGCGAGGTCTCCCTCGGCGACGCGGCTGATGAAGGCGGGGATGTCGACACCGACCGGGCAGCCCTTGACGCAGTGCGGCTGCTTGCACAGCAGGCATCGCTGCGCCTCCAGCAGGGCGATCTGGGCGTTGAAGCCGAGGTTGACCTCGTCGAAGGTGTGTGACCGCGCCTCTGCCCCGCGCTCGGGCATCGTCTGGCGGCTGATCGCCAGGCGCTGTTTGGTCGGGATGCGTCCGAGCGGCACGGCCTGCTCGCCGGACAGGGCCTGGACGCCCTCGGACTCCGTGGACATCTAGGCCTCCTGGCAGGCGAGACGGCGGGCAAGGGCCTCCTGCTCGAACTCGCGGTAGGTGGTGAGCCGGTCGCTGAGCGAGTCGAAGTCGACGAGGTGACCGTCGAACTCCGGCCCGTCGACGCACGCGTACTGGCTGGCGCCGTCGATGCTGACGCGGCACCCGCCGCACATCCCCGTGCCGTCCAGCATGATCGAGTTGAGGGACACGGTGGTCTTCACGCCGAAGGGACGGGTGACCTCCGAACAGGCGCGCATCATCGGGACCGGCCCGACGGCGAACACCTCGTCGACGCCTCCTTCGCGGCAGACCTCGTCGAGGGCCGTCGTCACGAACCCCTTGCGCCCGTAGCTGCCGTCGTCGGTGCAGACGATGACCTCGCCGGTCGTCCGGAGTTCCTTCTCCAGGATCACCCATTCCCTCGATCTGCCGCCGATCACCGAGGTGACCTCGACGCCGGAGGCCGCGAGGGCCTGCGCGATCGGCCAGATCACCGCCGTCCCGACCCCGCCCCCGACACACACCGCGTGGCCTGAGGCCAGCAGATCGGTGGGGCGGCCGAGAGGACCGGCGACATCGGTGATGACGTCGCCCTCAGCGAGACCGACCAAGTCGTAGGTGCTCTTGCCGACCGCCTGGATCACCAGGCTGATCGTGCCGGCCTCCCGGTCGACGTCCACGATGGTCAAGGGGATGCGCTCGGCACCCGGCCCCTTCCGGACGATGACGAACTGCCCCGGACGCCGGACCTCGGCGATCCGTGGAGCGTCCACGACCAATCGGGTCACGTTCGGTGACAGCTGAGCTTTCTCTCGGATCTTGTGCACTACCACAACCCACCTAAGAGCCTGCCGCTCTCGCGGCTCACACCTCATCTTCGGCGAGTCTGTTGCACACTCCCCCGCCCCATAAGAGCCGGAGGTCCCCGTTGTCGATCACAGATAGTGTCCCAAACGGGGTCATAACACCCTCACGGGTGTTCCGGTGGTGCTCGGTGCAGGTCGACGACGACGTCAGCGGGGTGGACGGCGTCACTCGCCGTCCCGCTCAGCATCCCATGAACCCAACGTCACGACGGAGGAAGCTCCCGTCGTCCCGTCGGCACTGTCGCGCGGCAGGACGACGACCCGGCGGGCGTGCCCCTCCGGCTCGTAGACCGTGACCCCCAGGCCTCCGCGTTTCGCGGCGTACATGGCGATGTCGGCATGCCTCATCAGGCCCTCCGCGTCGTTGCAGTGGGCCGGGAAGACCGCGACGCCGACGCTCGCGCCGAAGCTGACCTCGACCCCCTCGACGTGGAGCGGTTCGTGGAGCGCGGCATGCACCCGTTCCGCCGCCGCCACGACCGCCCGCATCGACGACGCTGCCGGCACGAGGACGGCGAACTCGTCGCCGCCGATCCTGGCGACCGTGTCGCCGCCCCGGGCCGAGGCCCGCAGGCACCGTGCGACGTGCTGGAGCAGCAGGTCGCCGCCCTGATGGCCGAGGGTGTCGTTGACGGCCTTGAAACGGTCGAGGTCGACGAGCATCAGGCTGACGGCGGTTCCGCTTCGCTCTGCCTCCTTGAGGGCCGAGTCGATCCGGTCGGCCAGGAGCTGCCGGTTGCCCAGGCCGGTCAGGGTGTCGTGGAGGGCCCGGTACCGCTGCGCCTTCGCCTCGGCCTCGGCCCGGCGCTGGTAGCCGATGAGAATGAAGGCGCTGGCGACGCACAGAAGGATGTCGACGGCGACCAGGCCGATCACCGTCATCCGCAGCGTGGCGTTCCGCCGGTCGACGTGTTCGAGGAACTCGGCGAGATCGGTCTGACGGCGCCGGGTGTTCTGGCCGACGACCTCGGACAGCCGCGCGAAGCTCTGCGACGCCAGTTCGCTGTACCCGGCCAGGGTCTCCCTCCGTTCCCCGGCCGCCAGGATGCTGCGAATGCGCTGGTTGTACTCGACGTACGAGTACCCGGTCATCCGCGCCGGGAGCACCTCCGTGGCGCCTCCTCGATCCTCGATCCAGGCGATGTCGTCCTTGACCGAGTCGACAGTCGGGAGCAGCTGGTGACGGCCGTAAGCGGATCCGTTGTAGGCGACGAACCGGTTGAGGGCCGCGTGCTCGTCGTTGATCCCCTGCCGGACGACCTCCCAACGGGCCGTGACCTCGTTGAAGGTGCGCACCTGCGAGGTGGTGTCTTGGATGACCAGGGACGCGGCGAGGGCGAGCGTGGCGAGAGCGGCGATGCCCAGGGCGAGACAGGCGACGGAGAGCCTGGCGACCGCCCGCCTGAGCAGCCATCTGCCGATCACGCACGCCCCCCATCCGGCTCCGGGACCGGTGGTCCTACGGCTCACCTGGTCCTACGGCTCACCGTACGTACGAGGTCCGGGCCCCGGCCTCCCGCAAAAGGTCCCGGCATCGCGCGGACCGAGGTACCCCTGCGGACAGGCCTCCTCCAGGATGAGGCGCGATGAGGGGCAACCGCAGGTTACTTCCTCCATTGCCGAAGTTCGATCACGCCCGGAGCGCGATGTCCACGAGTGTGACGAACTCCCTCGCCGCGCCCCCGACGGACTTCCGCCCCGACAGCACGTCGTCGTTGAGGCGGCCGAGAACCTCCCGGATGTCCCCCGCGCCGCTCGGGCCGAAGATCAGAGGCCGGTCCGGATCCGTGTTGAGCGACACCCGGTCGATGAAGGACGCCTCCTCGCGCTGCTCGGGGGTGAGATCGGGCGTGATCTCCGCCCGCACGTCCTGGTTCGCGGGCAGCCCCCGGTCGGTGAGCAGCGCCCGGCCCGCCTCCGGCCGGTTGACGAGGAAGTCGACGAACAGGGCCGCCTCCCCGGGACTCCGCGTCGCCGCGTTGATCGTGTACACCTGCGACGCCTGGACCCACATGCCCCGCAGCGGCTCGACGCTCTCCCCCGGGGCACGGAGCAGCTGCAGCTCATGCCCCGAGTACTTGCTCAAGGCGCTGAGCTGATTGCTCCAGTCGAACTGCATCCCGGCGAGCCCCCGGCCCATCAAGGTCCGCTCGGGAAGCGACTCCCCGGCCAGTTCCGACGTCATCGCGGCGGACGGCGCGGCCTTCGCCGCGCAGAGCGCCGTCGTCATTCCCCAGAGGTCGCGCATCGTGCACTCGCTGATCCCCGCGCCGCGGGCCCTGGTGAAGAGAGACTCGCCACGCTGGCGGGAGAACAGGTCCAGCGTCTCGGTCCTCGTGAAGTCGGCGACGCCGTAGGTGCCCGGCGGGGATTTCCCGGCGACGGCCCGGGCGATCCTCTGAAAGTCATTCCACGACCACATGCTGTCATCGGGGAGGGCGACCCCGGCCCTCTGGAAGACCCTGACGTCCGCGATGACGCTGAAGGTGTTGAGACCGCTGGGAATCCCGTACTGCCGCCCTCCGACCCGGCCGTCCGCCAGCGCCCCCCGGTGCAGACGGCCGGTCCGGAGCACGTCCCCGACGGTGGAGAGGTCGAGCAGCGCCCCACGGGCGGCGTACTCAGCGGGGTACGACCCGCCCATGGTGATGACGTCGGGTGCCCGTCCCGCGCCGACGGAGGAGTTCAGCTCGTCGAAGTACCGATCGAACCCGCGGTACTCCCCCTTGACGGTGAGATGGGGATACCGGCGCTCGAACAGCTCGATCACGTTCTGGGTCGTCCTGGCCCGGTCCTCGTTCCCCCACCACGAGAACCTGATCCCGGCGGCACCGGGCTCCGCGGCGTTCCCACGGCTCGCGCATCCCGGCACCGCCGCGACCGACACCGCTGCGACCGACGCCGCCAGGGCGCCGAGCAGACCCCTTCGGCTCATCGAACGAGGGGAGGGATCGGTCAGCGCCGTTACCGCGGCCAGCTTCACCTTCACACGTTGTACAGGCCGGAACCCACCGGCGCCAGCGTTTCGATCAACTCCCCGGAGCGGGGAAAATCAGGCCGCCGCACAGCTGACGGCCGGGGCGGCGGAGTCGCCGTTCGCCGTCGCGGTGAAACCGAAGCTCGTGGAGGCACCGGGTGCGAGAGAACCGTTCCAGGCGGTGCTCCTCACGCTGACGGACCCTGATGTGCCGGTGGCCGTTCCGTTCCAGAGACTGGAGATGCTCTGGCCGCTCGGCATCGTCATGGTGACGGTCCAGCTCGCGATCGCGGTGCTGCCCGCGGTGACCGTGACCTGTCCCTGGAAACCTCCACCCCACGTACTCGGCTGGCTGAACGTCGCCTCACACCCACCGGTCCCGGTGGGCTTCGTCGGGGTGGTCGGGGACGTCGTCGGCGTGATGGTGGGCTTCGTCGGACTGGTCGGGGACGTCGTCGGCGTGGTCGGGGACGTCGTCGGGGTGACGCCGTCGGGGGCGACGGCCCTGCCGGTGCTCGGGGAGATCATGCCGGGGCACAGGCCGCGGGAGCTGAGGTTCTTGACGATCTGCGGGACGGCGTCCCTCGTTGCCTGGTACTGGTCGTGCATCAGGATGATGCCGCCGTTC
>JAUPKQ010000125.1 GCA_030837345.1 Actinomycetota bacterium
CGGCTGTGCCGTTCGAGCAGGGTCCGCTGTGCCTCGTCGACGAAGCGGTCGAGCGGAAGGGTCTCCGACGCGAAATTGATCTTCACGTCGCCGAACAGCTCCGCCTTGAGCTCGCTGTCCGACTGGACATTGACGCCCACCGTGGAAACCTTCGTGATCGCCGCGGTCTGGCCACGCGCCGTCCAGGTCGAGCCGCCGGTCTGCGGGTCGTCGGAGGTCGCGTACTGGACCGCAGCCCGGTCGGCGGCGGCAGCGCGGAAACGCAGCCGCGCGCCGACGGACCCGTCCTTGACCACGACCCGTTGCATGCCGAGCAGCACCATCGTCGACAGGGTCGACAACCGCTGCCGGGCGACACGGTCGCGGGCCTGGGGGAGCAGGGTGCCCTCCAGCAGTTCGCCGGACAACTCCTCGCCCCCCTGGCCGAAGTCGGCGAGCCAGGCGGGTGACGGCACCTCCTCCTCGCCCGGCGCCACGAGGGGGGCGAGCGTGTACGCACCGCCGTCCTCGACCAGCGTGACGTCCCGTGGATACTGCTCGACCAGCCAGGCCCGCGCCTGCCCGAGGGTCACGTTCTCCTGCGCGAACTGGTCGAGCGGCTTGGCGACCGCCGACACCAGGTCGGCGAAGCTCTCCATCTGCTTGATCGAACTGTCGACGATGGCGTTGAAGGTTCCGTGGACCAGGGAGGCGACGAACGCCGGGAAATCGATCTCGTCCGACAGGGCGCCCGCCCGGCGGCCGAGCGCATCCGTCGCCTTCTCCGATGTGGCAGCGCGACCCTCACCCGGCAGCGGCTCCGGCACGGGGTCGGGCCGCGTCGTCGCGATCTCCCGGCCGAAAGCGTCCCGGGCGAGCGCCGACGCGGGCGCGGCGTCCTCCCGGACCGGCGGGGGAGGGGGGATGAACCTGGCCATGGGGATCCGCCGGTCAGGCCGGAACCGGCTGCTGGAGAACCCCGGTCTCGGCGGCGCCGCGATCGGTGGTGCCGTGATCGGCGGCGCCCTCGGCCGGGGACGCCGGTTCCGGCACCTGGTCGACGCCGTGGACGATCGAGCGCCGCCCGTCCCCGTGGAGCATGACGTCGGTGACGGCGACCTGATCCTGCTCTCCGGGCCGCGAGAAGGCGGTGGTCACACGGACCCTGAGGGTGACGCGGTCACCGGTGGACCCCTCGGACGTGATGTCGGCACGGACGGCGGCGGTCCAGCCGTCCGACACCTGGCCGTCCAGGGGTGCCACGGAGACTTCTCCCACGGCACCGTCACGGAAGCGCCAGTCGATCATGACGCCGGCCTGGACGCGGCCACTCGGTCCCTCGATGTAGGGCCAGTCGTCGAGCACCACCCGTTCCCCCGGCAGCGGCGGCATCCCGGTACCACCGGGCTGCGCGTTCGACGGTTCGACGAAACCGGACAGCCGTGGCAGGTCGTAGCGCCGTCCGTCCTGCTGCGACATCGTCCGGGTCAGCGCGGTGCTGGACTCCAGGCGCAACTCGCCGACGTGGTTCGGGGGCGCGCCGAAGGACGGCGACCCAGCCCCGAACGCGAGGGCATACCCCACACCGGCGGCACTGCCTCTGTTGATCAAGTGACCGTGGGTGCCGCCGGTGTGCAGCAGATACTCCCAGCCGTTGCTTCCGGCCGTCTCGAACTCGGCGGCGAAGGCGTCGTAGGTCATGATGTACCGGCTGCCGGTGACGTGTGTGCTGGTGCGGGGGCCGGGTGTCCCCGGGGTACCGATCACGCGGTCCCACGGATCGGTGACCCGCACGAAGAACCGGCCGTCCTGGCGGTACATGCCGGTGATCACAATGGCGTGATGTGAATCGGGTATCTTCGCGACGATCCAGATGGGGCCGTTCGCCTCCAGGACGGAGCGGAAGCCCTCAGGGGTGTAACAGGCGGCGGGCTGTGCGGTGAAACCGATCGCCTGGGCGAACCGGACCGCGCTCGTCGGGAGCAGTCCGTTATCCCCGACCGAGAGGTTGTCGAACTCGGCGATCCGGTCGACGGACACCGACTGCCGACGTCGCCAGCCGTCGATCATCGCCGCCGCGGTGGCCCAGCAGCTGTTCTCGGTGGGCTGCCCGACGACGAACACGTCGTCCCAGTTGATCGACCAGTCCTCGGCGTTGAGGGTCCGGGGCATCCCGAGCTGCCTCGCGACGGCCCGCTGCACCCCGACGTAGACGTCCACCGGCGAGAGTCCGGCGCCCACGCCGACCTGCAGAGTGACGCCCAGGAACCGGCGTTGCTCGTCGAACAGGGCCGCCGCGCCGCCGGTGAAACCCTCGCCGCCGGAGATGCCGGCCACATAGCTGAGGCCGCCGAAGGCGTCGACCCCGCCGCTGATGACCGTCAGCTGGATCGAGGCACCGATCGAGGCGATGAATCCGGCGTCGGCCTCCACCTGGCCGTACACGCCCATCACGTTGCCCGGGGCGAAGATGATGCCGGCGCCCAGGCCGCCACCCGCCAGCAGACCGGCGCTGATCTGCGGACCGATGCCGACCGAGACACCCCCTGCCTCGGCCGCGGCCCGGGCCATCAGCACCAGCGGCGTCAGAACCGGGTTGGCGGCGAGCAACGCCTGGATGGCGATGGAGCGCAGTTGCGACACCGTCTCGACGTGCGGTGCGGTGACTCGGTTCTGCTCCGGGGAGACGCTGATCGTTGCCGCGTCCATCGTCACCGAGGCCGGGTGACGGTCAGCGCCTGCCGGGAGTCCCAGGGCCTGGGCCGCCGGTTGCGGGGAACACACGCCGGTGGTGACGAGCCGCAGGAAGTGATCCCAGTCCCAGGCGCCGTCGGGGCAGGAGGTGTGGGTGCTGGAGGGGTCGGCCTCGCGATGCCCGATGATCGTCGTCCGGTCGGGCGTCAGGCCGTACTTCTCGCACAGGTGCGCGACAAGCGCCGCCGACTCCTCGTACTCGAGGTCCGTCGGCGGCAGATACCCGAAGGTCGTCCCGCCGTAGGTCACGCCCCCCTGCTTGACCGCGACGTGCTCGATGCCGATGCTGCGGCGGTTGACCCCCCGGGCGTGCCAGGCGGTGTCGTCCTCGGACACGAACTGGATCACCTCGCCGTCCTGCCCGACGAGGTAGTGGGCGCTGGAGTCGGCGTCGGCGCGGGTGAAGTGGCTCACCGTGCTGCTCGTCGTCGGCGCGTCGGTGATGTGGATGACGATGCGGTCGACGGCCGTACCGGCACGCCCGGCGGTGAACGCCGGCGAGGGGACGGCGCGTGACACACGGTCGTACTCCCCGGTGGTGAGGACGAGGGTCGCCGCCACCGGCGGGGGCGCGTCGCCGCCGGCACCGCCCTCGATGCCCCGGGACTCGGGGTCGACGTCGAGCCTGGACCCGACGCCCTCGCCGGGCTGCTCACCGGGCTGCTCACCGGGACCGGAGATGTCCTCAAGGCCCTGGGCGGCGGGCTGCAGCGGGGGCAGCGGTCCGAAGCCGTCGTCGTAGGCCACCTCCGTCGCCGC
>JAUPKQ010000126.1 GCA_030837345.1 Actinomycetota bacterium
ACCCCCTCGAACCGGCAGAAGCCGAGTCCGGGGAGGTCCGGGCCCTCCGCGAGGAGGCCGACCGAAAGACCTTGGGCTCTTGCCTCACGATCCGGGTACGGCGAAAGGTCGAGGAACCGGCACCACGTCAGCCGGGGCGACCAGCCCCGCGGCCAGGTGCCGGAGGAGGGGGCTACGACCATGCAGGCCGTCAAGGATGTCGCCGAGGAGTTTCTCCACGCCGGACGCATCGCCGTCACCGGGGTCTCCCGGGCAAGGGAGGGGCACGGGGGCAACACCGTCTTCCTCGGGTTGAAGGCACGAGGGCTCGACGTCGTCCCGGTGAATCCGAACGCCGACGAGGTCGAGGGCGTGCCCTGTTACCACAGCCTGGCGGACGTCCCCGGCGGGGTGGCCGTCGTCGTCATCGCCAGCAAGGCGGACACGGCGGAGGCGATCGTCCGTGAGTGCGAGACCTTGGGGATCGAACGGGTCTGGATGCACCGTTCGATGGGGGCCGGCAGCGTGTCGGTCGAGGCGGCGGAGTACGCGCGGGCGCACGGGATGACCGTGATCCCGGGCGGGTGCCCGCTGATGTTCGGCGACGACGCCGACACCGGTCACCGCATCATGCGGGTCTTCTGCCGTCTGACCGGGGCCGTTCCCCGGCAGGTCTGACCGTCCCCGGTCCGGGCCGACGCCCGCCCGTCACATCCGGCGGGCGAGGTCCGCGACGTCCTCATGCCGGTGGGCCCAGGACTGCCAGACCTCCTCGGCCCAGCGCCGCACGGAGGTCTCATGGCCTTCGACCGACTCCGCCCTGGCGCCGTCGCGCAGGACGTCCGCGACGGTGACCGCGCGAGGGGCGGGAGGCGGACCGAACGACGGCCAGGCCGTCCGCACGGCACGCATCCGCTCGTGGACGGCACGGACCGCTTCGTCGTCCGAGCCCTCCACCAATGCCAGGTGGAGCCCGACCAGACTGTGGGCGACCAAGGCCGCCGGGGTGGGGTCGCCGACGTGCTGGGCCCCGTAGGCGTCCAGCGCCAGTTGCCGCAGCCGGCCGAGCACCGGGAGGTGGTCGGCGACGAACATCGTGATCTCGCCATAGGCGTGCCAGCACTCCGGGGAGGCGCACAGATCCCGGTCGAGGGCCCAGGGACGGCGTTCGAAGTGGGCCCCGCATCCAGGGCAGACCCGCATCCCGACAGCTTCCGCGCTCACGTGGGCATCCTCCACCATCAGCGTCCGCCCGTGATGCCCTCCCCGGTACCGGATTCGTCCGGAGGGCCGGGCGGACGACAACCCAATTCGACCGTCAGTGACGAACCGGTCACCAATCGGTGACGATCGCGGTCGGACGGCAGCCCCGGGTTTGCCTCGTCCTCCGTCCGCTTGGAGAGTTGGACCATGCCCGAGAACGTGTCCCGAGTCCGCCTGCAAAGGGAGTGGGTGCTCTGTGCGATCGCCGCGGCGGCCTCCCGGTTCGTCCCTGTTCCCCTGCTCGACGACCTCATCAAGACGAGAGCCACCCGGACGGCGGTCTCCCGCACCTGGAAGGCCCACGGCATGCCCGACTCCCCCGCGATCGGGATCCTCGCCGAGGACACGACCGGGTTCTTCACCGGGCTCGTCCGTTCCGCCCTCAAGCTGCCCTTCCTTCTCCTGTTCTACCCGATCCGGAAGATCGTCCGGATCGTGACGGCGGTCCGTGGGGTCTCGGCGGACCTCGTCGATGTGATCCTGCTGGCGCGTTCGATCGACCGCTGCCTCCGCTCGGGGTGGTTCACCGGCACCGACCCCGACGCGCTCGCCCGGCAGGCCGAGATCCTGAGACGGGCGCACGACCAGATGATCGGCCTCGCCGACGTGCGTGTCCTCAACCAGGCCGTCGCCTCGGCACTCGGGAGTGTCGGGAACCTTCGCGTCTACGCCCCCGCCTTCGCCCGACGGGTTTTCGGCCGTTCCTCCGACGCCGTGGGGTCCGTGGCACCCGCACCGGAACCGACGGAGCAGGAGGCCGCGGTCGAGCAGAGTGTCCGTGAGATCGTCGCCCTCTTCGACCGGCCGGAGGTCGCCTCGGTCCTCGCCGACGTCGACCGGCGCTTCGACGCGGCTCTCGCCGCCTTCACCCCCGCGGGTGGCGCTCGTGGTGGTTCCGGTGGTGGCGTTGGTGGTGCTCGGTGAGCACCGTCGTCACCGCGGCGTTGAGCGCCGCCCCGATCAGAACGGCGATCGCCAGCGCGTACAGCCAGATGAGGATCACGATCGGCGTCGACAACGGCCCGTAGATCGAGGTCCCGCCGACGGATTCCGCCAGGACGAACCGCAGCACCACGCTGCTCCCCAGCCAGATCACCAGGGCGAGGACGGCGCCGGGGACGTCTTGGCGCCAGGGCGTCCTCCGGGGCGTCGCCAGGTGGTACAGCGTGGTCAGGCCCACCACGCTGAGCAGGACGACGCTGAACCAGTACCCGGGCTCCAACCAGGCGAGCGCGGGCAGGCCGCCGTCCAGCCAGCTGCCGATCCACGTGGAAAGCAGTCCCGGTCCGATGATCAGCAGCGGTAGGAGAACCGTCCCGACGAGCAGGGCCGCGACGTACAGCGAGAACGAGAGCGCCCGGGTGTGGACGATGCCCCGGTTCCCTCCCTGGCCGTACATGATCGAGACCGTGTCGACGTACACGTTCAGGGCACGTGAGCCCGACCACAACGAGAACAGGAAACCGAGCGAGACGATGTCGATCCTGCCGCCCGCGGCGACCTCGTCGAACGTCGGCGTGATGACGGCCGTCACGGCGTCCTGGGTCAGGAAGGTCCCGGCGAACGAGGCGACCCGTCTCCCGAGGTCCTCGACGACGTCCTCCCCCAGCCTCTGGCCGAGGTAGCCGACGCTCGCGACGAGCCCGAGCACGAGCGGAGGCATCGACAGCAGGGCGAAGAACCCGGCCTCGGCCGCCAGCCCCGTCACCCGGTAGCGCAGGCACACCGCGACGGTCTCCCGGACCAGCCTGGTGAGGGCCTTCCAGCCGCCGAAGAGGGCCGTCAGCGCGGCAGGGGCGGTCACCGGATCATCCGCGGTGCCCGGGGCTGACATGTCGCTTACCGTAACGGCCGAGGGATCGGGATGCCCGGCAGCAGGGTCGATGACCTGGGCAGCAGGACGGACGACGGGCCGACCTTGGGTACCTTGTACCTCCGTGGGGCAATCGGACGAAGCGCTGAACGTCGTATCGACACCGGTCGATCATGACGTCTTCGGGTCGGACACCGCCCTTGTCGACGCCGTCCGACGATATGACGGTGATCATCACCTCGACCGTCTGCGTGACCTCGGCCGTCTCGCCGGTTCGGCCCGGGCAGCCCGCTGGGCCGATCTCGTCCACCGGTTCCCGCCACGTCTCCAGACGTACGACCCCTTCGGGCGGAGGATCGACGAGGTCGAGCACCATCCCGCCTGGCACCATCTCCTCCAGGCGGGGGTGCGGGCCGGGCTGTCGGCCGCCCCGTGGGGCCCCGACGCGCCGGCGGCGGCGCACCTCGGGCGGGCGGCCGGGATCGTTGTGTGGTCGCAGGCCGAGTCCAACCACATCGCCGCCCTGACCACGACCTACGCCACGGTGCCCACCCTCAGGTCGGAACCAGGAGTCGCGGAGGTCTGGGCACCCCGCCTGGCCTCCGGGGTCTACGAGGCGGGTCTGCGGCCCGCACGCAAGAAACTCGGGTGTCTGACGGGGATCGCGATCGCGGAGCGGCAGGGAGGTTCCGACCTCCAGTCGAGCACGACCGTCGCGTCGCCGGAGCCGGAGGGACCGGTGGAGGCCGGTGAGCCCTACCGGCTCAACGGGAACAAGTGGTTCGTCTCCTCACCGATGAGCGACGCCTTCCTCGTGCTCGCGCAGGCACCGGGAGGCCTGACGTGTTTCCTCGTCCCCCGCGTCCTTGACGACGGCTCCCTGAACTCGTGGCGGATCCACCGGCTCAAGGACAAGGTCGGCAACCGGCCGAACGCCTCCGCGGAGGTCGGGCTCGACGACACGTGGGGCGTGAGGATCGGGGATGAGGGCTGCGGGCTGCGCGTCCTGCTCGGGGCCGTCTCGGCGTCGCGGCTCGACTCCGTCCTGGTCTGCACCGGCCTGATGCGGGTCAGCCTCACGCGCGCGGTGCACCACGCCCGGCACCGGAAGGCCTTCGGGTCAGCCCTGGTCGACAAGCCGCTCATGCAGAACGTCCTCGCCGATCTCGCCCTGGAGAGCGAGGCCGCCACGGTCCTCGCGATGCGGCTCGCCGCGGCCGTCGACGCCGGGGAGACCGAACTGCTGCGGGTCGCCGTCCCGGTCGCGAAGTACTGGGTCGCCAAACGGACGCCCCACGTCGTCGTCGAGGCGATGGAGTGCCTGGGCGGCAACGGGTTCGTCGAGGAGCACGGGATGGGACGCCACCTGCGCGACGCGCCCGCGGCCTCCCTGTGGGAGGGCACCGGAAACGTCGCCGCGCTCGACGTCCTGCGCGCGATGTCGGTGCAGCCCCGCTCGATGGAGGTGTTGCTCGGCGAGGTCGACCGGGCCCGGGGCGCGGACCCCCGGCTCGACCGCGCGATGGACGAGGTGGCCGGCTACCTCCAGGCGGCCTCCCGCGAGGCCCGGCGCGACCCGGCGGCCGTCGAGGCGGGGGCCCGCTGGCTCGTCGAGCGGCTCGCCGTGGTCCTCCAGGCCTCGCTGCTGGTCAGGACGGCGCCCGCGCCGGTGTCGTCGGCCTTCCTCGCGACCCGCGTCGCGGGCGGAGGCGGAGTGATGTTCGGCACGCTGCCGGTGGGCCGCCAGACGACGAAGACCCTCGTCGAACGCGCATTGGCGGGGTGATTCCCCCGGCGGGGTGCAGGATGGCCCTACAGACCGGTTCAGCGATGTGGGGAGCACATGGAGATCTGGCCCGGCAGTCCGTACCCGCTCGGCGCGACCTTCAACGGCGCGGGGACGAACTTCGCCCTCTTCTCGGAAGTCGCCGAGCGCGTCGAACTCTGCCTGATCGATCCCGACGGCACCGAGCAGCGCATCGAGATGCAGGAGGTCGACGGGTTCGTCTGGCACTGCTACCTCCCCCGGGCCGTCCCCGGCCAGCTGTACGGCTACCGGGTCCACGGCCCCTACGCCCCTGACGCCGGTCACCGGTGCGACCCGTCGAAGTTGCTGCTCGATCCCTACGCCAAGGCGGTCGAGTGCCAGATCGACGGCGACGAGTCCCTGTTCTCGTACCGGTTCGACAACCACCGGGTCCGCAACGAGGACGACAGCCTGGGCCACACGATGCGGTCCGTCGTCGTCACGCCCTTCTTCGACTGGGGCAACGACCGCCCTCCGAACCGGGAGTACCACGAGACCGTCATCTACGAGGCCCACGTCAAGGGCATGACGATGACGCATCCGGGCGTCCCGGATGACATCCGGGGCACCTACGCCGCCCTCGGGCACCCCAGCGTCATCTCGCACCTGACCGACCTCGGGGTGACCGCCCTCGAACTGATGCCCGTCCACCAGTTCGTGCAGGACACGAACCTGGTCGACAAGGGCCTGTCGAACTACTGGGGCTACAACACGATCGGATTCTTCGCCCCGCACAACGCCTACTCCTCCGCCGGCCAGCGCGGCCAGCAGGTGCAGGAGTTCAAGGCGATGGTCAAGGCCCTGCACGAGGCCCAGATCGAGGTGATCCTCGACGTCGTCTACAACCACACGGCCGAGGGCAACCATCTGGGCCCGACCCTCTGCTTCCGCGGCCTCGACAACAACGCCTACTACCGGCTCGTCGACGGTGACCACTCGCACTACTACGACACGACCGGCACCGGGAACAGCCTGCTGATGCGGCACCCGCATGTGCTTCAGCTGATCATGGACTCGCTGCGGTACTGGGTGACCGAGATGCACGTCGACGGGTTCCGCTTCGACCTCGCCGCCACACTGGCCCGCCAGTTCCACGAGGTGGACCGTCTGAGCGCGTTCTTCGACGTCGTCCAGCAGGACCCGATCGTCTCGCAGGTCAAGCTGATCGCCGAGCCCTGGGACCTCGGCGAGGGCGGGTACCAGGTCGGAAACTTCCCGCCGTTGTGGACGGAGTGGAACGGCAAGTACCGCGACACGGTCCGCGACTTCTGGCGCGGGGAGCCCGCGACCCTCGGGGATTTCGCCTCCCGGATCACCGGCTCCTCCGACCTCTACCAGGACGACGGGCGGCACCCGATCGCGAGCATCAACTTCGTCACCGCTCACGACGGTTTCACGCTGCACGACCTCGTCTCGTACAACGACAAGCACAACGAGGACAACGGCGAGGGCGGCGCGGACGGCGAGAGCCACAACCGTTCCTGGAACTGCGGTTTCGAGGGCGAGACCGACTCGCACGAGATCATCGCCCTCCGCGCCCGGCAGCGACGCAACTTCCTCGCGACGCTCCTGCTGTCCCAGGGCGTGCCGATGATCTGCCACGGCGACGAGATGGGTCGCACCCAACGCGGCAACAACAACGTGTACTGCCAGGACAACGAACTGTCCTGGGTCGACTGGAACCTCGACGAGACCCAACGCGACCTGCTCGCGTTCACCCAGAAGGTCGTGGCTTTCCGCCGGGACCACCCCGTGTTCCGCCGCCGCAGCTTCTTCAAGGGCCACCCCCTCCACGGCGGGACGAGCGACATCGGCGAGATCGCCTGGCTGACGCCCAGCGGCACCCCGATGACCGACGAGGACTGGACGAACGGTTTCGCCCGCGCCGTCGCGGTCTTCCTCAACGGTGACGCCCTTGTCGCCCCCGACAAACGCGGCCAGCGTGTCCTCGACGACTCGTTCCTGCTGGTCTTCAACGCCCACTACGAGAGCATCGAGTTCACCGTCCCGCCGAAGGAGTACGGGCCGTGGTGGTCGGTCCTCATCGACACCGCCGACGACGCGGGCGGCAGCTCTGACACCGGGGACACCTTCGCCCCCGGTGACCAGGTCCCCGTCGCCGCGCGGTCGCTCATCGTCCTGCGCCGTCCCCTGATCCCCGAGGGCGCCGCCGCCACGGCGTCGTCGGCCGGCGACGTCACCGCGCCGTCCGCGACCCGTTCCGTGCGGTCCGGCGCCTCCGCCGAACGGGCCTCGTCGTCCCGGTCGTCCCTGCCCACCCCCACCCCGGCGCGTCGCGGGGACGAGCCTCCGGCCCCCACCCGCCGCTTCGGGCGCTGAGTCCGCTTCGGCCGGGCAACGGGCCGGACGCCGGGCCGGGCGACGGGGTCGTCAGCCCCGGAGGCTGCCCGCCGTCAGCCCGCTGCGCCAGTGACGCTGGAGGACGCCGAACGCGACCACCAGGGGCAGCACGGCGACGACCGAGCCGACGACGACGAGGTTGAACAGCGTCTCCCCGCCGGTCCCCGTGACGGCGGCGCGGTACCAGGAGTTCATGCCGACGGTGAGGGGGAACAGGCGGCTGTCGCTCAGCATCACCAGCGGGAGGAAGAAGTTGTTCCAGGTGGCGACGACACTGAACAGCAGCACGGTGACGACGGCGGGGCGCATGACGGGCAGCGCGATGCTCCGAAGGATCCGGAGTTCGCCGGCGCCGTCGATCCGGGCGGCCTCCAGCATCTCCTCCGGCACGGCGTCCTCGGCGTAGACGCGCATCAGGTAGACCCCGAACGGGTTGAGCAGGGACGGCAGGATCACCGCCCAGATCGTGTCGGTCAGGCCGATCTTGGAAAGGAGCAGGTAGGTCGGCAGGACGAGGGCCGTCCCCGGGATCATGACCAGGCCGAGGAGCAGGGCGAACAGGATCCTCCGGAAGGGGAAGCGGAGGACGGCGAACGCGTACCCGGCGCAGACGCTGACCGCCGTCGCCCCGACCCCGCTGACCGCCGAGTAAAGCACGGTGTTGGCGATCCAGGTCCCGAAGACACCGTCATCCCGGGCGAGGAGTTCGGCGAGGTTCGACCACAGCGAGAACCGGCCCGAGAACCACAGCGGCGCCGAGGCGAAGAGCGCCTCGTTGTCCTTGGTCGCCGCCACGATCATCCACCAGAACGGCAGGAGGACGTAGCCCGCCATCGCGACCATGAGGAGATCCGGCGTCCGGGCCCGGGCTGCCCGGCGGAGGTTCGCCCTCACCGGGTCACGCTCCGGCGCCGGGTGACGAGCAGGAAGGCGTACGAGCACACGAAGACGATCGCCCCCAGCGCGAAGGACAAGGCCGCCGAGTACTCGTACCGCTGGTAGGAGAACGCCTGGGAGTAGGCGTACAGGTTCGGCACATAGCTGTCGGTGATCGTCCCGGGGTTGAACGGCTGGAGCATGAACGGTTCGACGAACAGCTGCAACGTGCCGATGACGGTGAACACCGTCGCCATGACGATCGCCGACCGGATCATCGGGGTCTTGATCCGCACCGCGATCCGCACCGCGCCGGCCCCGTCGATCGTCGCCGCCTCGCACAGGTCACCCGGGACCGCCTGGAGGGCCGAGTACAGAACGATCATGTTGTAGCCGACCCACTGCCAGGTGGAGACGTTGACGATCGACGCGAACACGAGGTCCTTGCCGGTGAAGTCCGGGCGGCCGAGACCGATCGCCTCGGCCGCCCCGGTCAGCGGACCGAGCGACGGGCTGTAGAGAAAGCCCCACATCAGCGCCCCGATCACCCCGGGCACCGCGTACGGGGCGAACATCGCCATGCGGAACATCTTCGAGACCCGCGAGACGGTCGCGTCCGTCACCAGGGCGGCGAACAGAGCGAGACCGATGAGGATCGGCGTCTGGACGAGCCCGTACAGCACCACCCGGCCCGCTCCCCGGGCGAACTCCGGGTCGCGCAGCGCCTGGAGGTAGTTGTCCGCCCCCGCGAAGACGCTCCCGGTGACGAGGGTGCTGCGGTGAAGGCTCATCCACAGCGCGTAGGCGAGGGGCAGGAGCAGGAAGGCGGCAAGAAGGACGGCGAAGGGCGAGACCAGCAGCAGTCCCGCCCGCGCCTCAGCACGGGGAACGGCCCCGATCCTCACTTGTTCACCACGAACCCCTGCTCCGTGGCGTGGGCCGTGACCTTCCCCTGGACCGTCGTCACCGCTGCCGTCCACGAGGAGCGATCCGCGACCGCCTTGTTGATCTGTTCACTGAGCTGGCTGAAGACGTAGTCGGAGAACGGGCTCCACTCGTAGTCCCCGATCCCGTCGGAGGCCTTCCGGAAGATCTCGTTCACCTTCTGGCCACCGAAGAACGGCCACTGGTGGTCGATGAAGTAGGTCTCCTTCTGGACGGCCTTCGACGTCGGGAACAGGTACGCCGTGTCGATGCCGGTCCGCCACGCCTTGAGGTCCTTGCCGAACAGCTCCAGCGCGACGCGGGCCGCCTGCTCCGGGTGCTTGCTCTGGTCGGTCACCGCGAAGGCGGACCCGCCCCAGCTCGCCTGGACGTCCTTCCCGTCCCCCCACTGCGGCAGCGGCGCGACGGCCCACTTGCCCGCGGTCGCCTTCGCGACGGACGCCATGGTGTCGGGCGTCCAGGACGCGGCGATCAGACTGAAATACTTGCCACTAGACAACCCGTTGTAGAAGTCCGTCGTCCAGTACGGCGCCGTGTCGACCGCACCGCCGCGCACGAGCTCCTCCCAATAGGTGAGGACTTTCTTCGTCTCGGGCGAGTCGATGGTGATCCCGATGTTCGGCAGCTTCGACGGGGAGTACGTGAAATGCCGGGCCCCACCCTGCCAGGCCAGGGCCGTGACGAACAGCCCATCATTACTGCCGAAGTCGGTGAGATAGGAATTCGGTGCGACCTTCTTCACCTGCCGGGCGAGCTCGGCGTATTGCGCCCACGTGGTCGGTACCGTGAGCCCGTGCGCCTGGAACAGGTCCTTCCGGTAGATCAGCGCCATCGGCCCGGCGTCGACCGGGACGGCGTACACGCTGTCACCGTCGGAGACCTGGTCCCACGCCCAGCCGACGTACTCGTCCTTCAGATCGTTCGCGCCGTATTTCCCGAGGTCGACGAGGTGTTTCGTCAGCTGGATCGTCGGCAGCTCGGCGTACTCGAGCATCACGACGTCGGGGGCGCCACGGCCCGCCTTGAGCGCCGTCTGGAGCTTCGTGTACTCGTCCTCGCCGGTGCCCGCGTTCGTCCAGCGGATCTTGATGTCCGGGTGAGTGGCGTTGAAGTGGTCGACGACGGGCTGGAAACCCGCCGACCACGACCACAACTCGACCTCCACCGGGCCGTCCCCGGCCTTGGCACCCCCGCCGGCACAGGCCGCCGGACCGAGGACGGCGACCAGGAACAGCATCACCGCGGTCACCTTCGGTCGCATCCGGCGCATTCTCCGCACGTCCATGAATCCCCCCAGCCGAGCATCGCCAAAGAAAAGCTGAGAACACCGGGTCACGACGGAGAACTCCCGAAAAAGGGAGACACAATCCGACACCCGGCTACGGTGATCGCGATATTAGTCCCCCGAAGATAATTCCCGCAATCATCATTTCCGTCGCAACCGACGTGTTGATACATATAGTGAGCCATTTTGGTGCCGGGTGGCGGCGCTAAGTGATCAAGGGAAGCATTCCTGGCGAGGGTGTCGGGTGAGGACGAGTCGAAGACCGGGTCGTGGACCCGGTTTGCGGACAGCGGGAAATGATTGTGTGCCATCGCCGTCGCGATCGCGACAGTAGGTGCACACGCCGATTCCCAGGTTCTCGATCACCCCTTATGACGAGGACACGGTCGGCGTCGGCGTCACGGTCGGCGTCGGCGTCGGCCGGAACCGGGGGCGCGCCGTGACGGTGGCGACGCGGTCCGCGTCGGCGGCGCTGCCCGGGCCGAAGTACCAGCCGATCGCCGTCCCGGACGCCGTGCCCCCACGGGAGATGACGTACTCGCCGCCGGCGGTGACGCCGTCCGAGGAGACGACGATGCCACGGAACGACTTGGGCGGGACGAACGTGGCGATCTCGGTGCCTGAGTCCGACGTCACGTGGAGGACTGTTCCCGAGGGGCGTGCCGTCGGGAAGGTGTACTCGATCCAGGCCTGGCCCCGGGAATCCGGGGGGACACCCGCGATGCCGTACAGCCCGGAGGCGATGAGGGTGCCTCCCGAGATGCGCAGGCTTCCGTTGGCGTCGAGGGCGCCGTCGTCGCCCGACGCCGATCCACTGACGACGACGGTTCCGCCACTGATCTCCAGGGAACCGTTCGAGTCGAGGGCGTCGGCGCTGGAGTCGACGACGAGATTCCCGCCGCTGATGACGACGTGGACGGCGGGCACCGGGGCGTCCCCGGCGGAACCGTCGGAGCCGTTGACCCCGTCGTCGCTGGACGTGATCGACGTGTCACCGCCGCTGAGGGTGACCGTCTTCCCCTCGATGCCTTCGACGCACCGGGTGATGGACGTCGTGCCCGCCCGGACCGTGACGGCGCCACCTCCGTGCATGCCGTTCCCGCCGCTGGCGATCGTGAGCCTGCCGTTGGCGACGGTCAGGTTCCCCGGGGAGTGGAGGCCGTCGCCCCGGCTGTCGACGGTGACGGTGCCGCCCCCGACGGCGACGTCGACGTCACCCCGAAGACCGGTGGCGGACGACGGCTCGGGAGACGAGGGGGACGGAGACGACGAAGACGGAGACGCCGCGGCAGGAGCGGCCGTGGACCCTCCTCCCGCCTTCGCCAGGAGGACTCCCCCGGTGACGATCGTGTCCGTCGACGCCGTCACGGCGTCGCCGCCGGAGGTCACGGAGACGCGTCCTCCCGTGAGAAGGACATACCCGAGGGCGGGGTCGGCCCCACCGGTCGACGCAAGACCCGCGTCCGTCGAGGTGACGGCGAGGGTCCCGCCCGTGACCGCGACGTAGTCGCCGCCCCGCACGCCGTCGTCCCCGGCGGACACGACGAGGGTGCCGGACGTGACGAGGACGCCGGCCGTCCCGTGGAGGCCGTCTCCCGACGAGGAGTTGGCCGTCAGCGCGCCGCTCCCGCCGATCGTGAGGTCGGCGGCGCTGAACAGGGCCGCGTCGCCCGTGACGGAGGTGGAGATCAGCCGGCTGACCGTGCCCTGGGGGAGCTCGACGAGCACCTTTCCCGCCGCGGTGACGGACACCGGGGCGCCGTCGTCCGCGGTGATGTCGACGCCGTCGAGGATGAGCCGAACGATCCCGGCGTCCGGGCTGTCGACGACGATCCGGCCGGTGAGTGTCCCGCGGAGGCGGTACGTGCCGGGTCGCGTGATCGTGACAGTGACGCCGGAGGAGGTGCCGGAGACCGTCACGGCGGGTTCCGGGCCGGACGCGGTCGTCCCCGTCAAGGTGACGGGGACGACGTCCCCCGGGTCCCAGAGGTGGTCCGCCGGATCGTCCCGGAGAGGGGCGTTGAGGGCGATCATCGCCGTGACCGGATCGGGCGAGGGGCCCTCCACGGCCCGGGCCGTCCCCTGCCCGCCGACGAGGAAGGTCGCGAGAAGGGAGCCGAGGACGAGGAGGAGACCGGCGGGCCGTGTCCGCCACGCCGTCCACCACGCCGTCCGCCATGCCGTCCGCCATGACGAGAGAACCGGGCGAGGAGGCATGGTGAGGTCCGCCTGACGTGTCCGTGCGGGGACGGAGCATCCGGTCACCCGCGGATGGGTTCGCGAGCGATCATGCTGGGGACGTCGGGCACGTTACGTCAATGCCCGGTTCCGCATCGCTGTCCGGGAGGTCGCCGGCGCCCCCGGAACGACGGGAGGGCCCGTGGTCATCCGTGGGAGGGGCGTCCGGCGGCCCTTCGCGACCCGTGAAACAGCGATCAGTGCCCGGGGCCCGCGTCCGGGACCCGCTCCGTCGAGAGGGACGGGACCGGTGGAGGGATCCGGTGCTCCGGTGACCGTCGCGGCGGGTGCAGGACGGCGAACTCGTCCGTCACCTCCAGGACGCGGGTGCGGAACCGGTAGACGGCGGCGGGACGCCCGCCGCCACGGCCGGGCCGGACCGTGTCCCCGGTCGGTTCGATCTGCCCTCGCCGCAGAAGGATGCGCTGGAGATTGGTCGCGTCGACCTCGTGCCCGAGCGCGGACCGGTAGTACCCGGCCAGTTCGGACATCGTGAACCCGGGCTGAGCGAGGGCGAAGCCGAGATTCGTGTAGGACAGCTTGGACCGCAGCCGCTGGATCCCGGCCCGGACGAGATCCTCGTGATCGAAGGCCATCCGGGGCAGACGGTCGCTGGAGTGCCAGGCGGTGTCCCCGGGCAGTCCCGGATCGGCCCCCGCCGGAACCAGCCCGAGGTAGCCGGTGGCGACCACCCGGCGTCCGGGCACACGGTCCGGCTCCCCCCGGGAGTCGAGCTGCTCCAGGTGGGTGAGCTCGCGCACGTCGACCTTCTCGGCGAGCTGACGCCGGATCGAGTCGCGCAGGCTCTCGTCGGGCCGGAGTCCGCCCCCCGGCAGGGCCCAGCGGCCGGCGTCGGGGGCGAAGGCGCGCCACCACAGCAGGGCGCTCAGCACTCCGGAGCGGATCTGGAGGACGACCGCGAGGACTTCGTGGTCGCACGCCTGCCCTACCGGGCTGGTCGGGGTCACGACGGTCATGCTACTGTCTCCGCGAGGTTCTCGACCAATAGACGAAAACAATCCCGACCATCGGACGAAAAGTCCACCGCCGAGGTCGGACAGATGACGGCGGGAGGCCGGCATGGGGATCGAGACTGTGGGACCACCGAGCGCACCACCAGCTCCGGGGTGGGCGGACGAGGTACGCCGCCTCGCGAAGGCCCGCGACGCGGTCATCCTGGCGCACAACTACCAGCTTCCCGAGATCCAGGACGTCGCGGACCACGTCGGCGACTCCCTGGCCCTCTCCCGCATCGCGGCCTCGGCGCCCCATCGCGAGATCGTGTTCTGCGGCGTGCACTTCATGGCGGAGACGGCCAAGATCCTCTCCCCCGGCAAACGGGTGCTGATCCCGGACGCCGGGGCGGGCTGCTCGCTGGCGGACACGATCCACGTCGAGGAGCTCCGCACCTGGAAGGCCGCGCACCCCGGCGCCGCCGTCGTCGCCTACGTCAACACGAGCGCGGCGGTGAAGGCCGAGAGCGACGTCTGCTGCACCTCCTCGAACGCCGCGGACGTCGTGGCGTCGATCCCCGCGGACACCGAGATCCTCTTCCTGCCGGACCGTCACCTCGGCGCCCACGTCCAGCGGGTGACCGGCCGCGAGAACCTGCGCGTCTGGCCCGGCCAGTGCCACGTCCACGAGGGGATCGGCGGGGACGTCCTGCGCGACGCGATCGCGGCGGACCCGACGGCCGACGTCCTCGTCCACCCCGAGTGCGCGTGCGCGACGTCCGCCCTCCGTCTCGTGGCGGACGGCGGGATCGCCCCCGAACGGGTCCGCATCACCTCGACCGGCGGCATGCTCGACGAGGCCCGCCGGACGGGCGCCCGCCGCGTCCTCGTCGCGACCGAGACCGGGATGCTCCACCAGTTGCGCCGCGCCAACCCGGGCACCGAGTTCGCCCCGGTGAGCGATCGCGCGGTGTGCCCCTACATGAAGATGATTACCCCGGAGAAGCTGCTGGCCAGCCTCCGCGAAGGGCGGGACGAGATCACCGTCGATGAGGGGATCGCGGCCCTCGCCCGCGACGCCGTCGAGCGGATGATCGCGATCGGCTCCCCCGTGGCAGGTGCGGAATGACCGCGCCGGCCCTCTCCCGCCCGGGTGTTCTCACCGGTCCGGAGCCCATCGTCGGCTCGGGGCACGTCGTCGGCGTCAGCCCGCGGCTCGTCGCCCCGGCCCCGGTCTGGCAACTGCGCACGGACGTGCTGCTCGTCGGGTCCGGCGTCGCCGCCCTCACCCTCGCGGCCGAACTCGCCGGGAGCGGCCTGCGCGTCCACCTCGTGACGAAGGGCGAGCTCGGGGACGGCAGCACCCGGTGGGCTCAGGGAGGGATCGCGCGGGCGAACACCGGGCCGGGGTTCTCCACCGGGTCCGTGGCCGCAACGGACACCCCCGAGGATGTCGAACGGCACGTCAGCGACACCCTGACGGCGGGGGCGGGCCTCGGGGATCCCCGGACGGTCCGGCAGCTCGCCACCGACGGGCCCGGCGCCGTCCGGCGGCTCGCGGATCTCGGAGCGCGCTTCGACCTCGACGCGGACGGGCGGCCGGCGCTCACCCGCGAGGGCGGGCACAGCCACGCCCGCATCGTGCACGCGGGCGGGGACGCGACGGGCGCGGAGGTCCAGCGGGCCCTCCAGGCGCGGCTGCACACGTCGCTGGAGGCCGATGAGATCACCGTCGCCGAGAACGCCTTCCTCCTCGATTTGCTCCGCGGACCGGACGGCGCCGTCCGGGGCGCGGTCGTCGCCCTGCTCGACGCGACCGGCAGCTGCCGGTCGGTCGGCATCGTCCACGCCCGGGCCACGGTGCTGGCGACCGGAGGTCTCGGGCAGGTCTTCGCGACGACGACCAACCCGGCGGCCGTCACCGGCGACGGGATCGCCGCCGCCCTGCGCGCCGGGGCCGAACTCGCCGACCTGGAGTTCGTGCAGTTCCACCCCACGGTGTTCGCGGGCGCCGGACCGACCGACGACGGCCGTCACCTCCTGATCTCCGAGGCGGTGCGGGGCGAGGGCGCCCGGATCATCGACGCCGGCGGGGTCCTCGTCATGGCAGGCGCCCATCCCCTCGCCGACCTCGCCCCCCGGGACGTCGTCTCCGCGACGATGGCCTCGGCGATGGCGGAACGCGGCGTCCGGCACCTGTACCTCGACGCGAGGCACCTCGGCGAGCCGGTCCTCGACGCGAGATTCCCGACCATCCTGGCGCGCTGCCGCGAGAACGGCGTCGACCCGCTGACCCAGCCGATCCCGGTCCGGCCCGCCGCCCACTACACCTGCGGCGGCGTCCGGGCCGACCTGACCGGCCGCACCAGCCTGCCCGGTCTCTTCGCGATCGGTGAGGTCGCCTGCACCGGGGTCCACGGAGCCAACCGGCTCGCGTCGAACTCCCTCTTGGAGGGCCTCGTCGCCGCGCACCGCCTCGCCGGGTTCCTGCGCGGAGGCGGTCTGCCCGGCTCCGCGGCACGCGGCAGGGTGACGGCGCCGCGCGACAGGGCCGCGGGGGTGCTCCCCGGCGTCCGCGCCGGGCTGGCGCTCGCGATGGAGGACACGGCCGGCGTCCTGCGCGACCCCGCCGGGCTCGACCTGCTCGTGCGGCGCCTCGGCGAGGTACCGCTGGCCGACGCCAGCGAGGCCCTCCCCGGACGCGCCTCCTGGGAGGCGACCAACCTCCACACCCTGATGGCGGCGATCGCCCAGGCCGCGGTGACCCGGGCGGAGAGCCGCGGCTGCCACCGCCGCACCGACGTCGACGGCGTCCGCTCCGGCTGGCGGCGTCACCTCGTGGCGACCCTCGCCGACGACGGCACCGGTCCCGCGACCGTCCGGCAGGAGGCCAGGCCATGACGACCGTCACCCCGCTCGACCCGGCCGAGGCGCACCGGCTGGCGGCGCTCGCCCTCGCCGAGGACCTCGCCGGAGGTACCGACGTCACCACCCTCGCCACCGTGCCCGCCGGCCTCACGGGCACCGCCGAGGTCGTCGCCCGCGCGGACGGCGTCGTCGCGGGCCTGGACGTCGCCGCCGCCGTCTTCGCCGAGCGTCTCGGCAGCGCCGGTCACGTAACGACTACGGCGCGGGACGGCGACCGCGTGCGCGCCGGGCAGGTCCTGCTCACCGTCACCGGACCGACCCGCGAGCTGCTCACGGCGGAGCGCAGCGCCCTCAACCTGCTCACCCACCTGTCGGGGATCGCGACCCTCACCGCCCGCTGGGTCGACGCCGTCGCGGGGACCGGCGCGGTGATCCGGGACACCCGCAAGACCCTGCCCGGCCTGCGGGCGGCCGAGAAGTACGCCGTGCGATGCGGGGGCGGCTCGAACCACCGGATGGGTCTTCGCGACCAGGCTCTGATCAAGGACAATCACGTCCTGGCCGCAGGCGGGATCACCGCCGCGATGCGCGCCGTCCGCGCCGCGTACCCCGACGTGTTCTGCGAGGTCGAGTGCGACACCCTCGACCAGGTGGAAGAGGCCGCCCGGGAGGGCGCCGTCCTCGTCCTGCTCGACAACATGGACGTCGCCACGACGACGGCGGCCGTCGCGATCGCCCGCCGCCACGGCACGCGCACCGAGGCGAGCGGCGGCCTCACCCTCGCCGTCGCCCGCGCGGTCGCCGGGACCGGCGTCGACTACCTGGCCGTCGGCGCCCTCACCCACTCGGCCCCGGCCCTCGACCTCGGCCTCGACCTCCACTCCTGACGGCGCCGGGCGATCGCCCGACGCCGGGGACGGCGCGGTCCGGTGACGAGGACCGAACAGATCGTGCGTTTCCGGGCCGTAGCTCTCACCGTGAGGTGTGACTCATCCCCGGCGAGATCCCGCGCGATCCGGACATCGGGTACCAGACCCGCCGTCAGGGCAAAGTGGGTTCGACGTGTGCATTCCCCGCTGCGATCGCGACGGTGAATGCACACGCTGAGCAGACAGGGCCACCGCATGGGGTGGAGTTTCCGCCCTCCGGGCACATGGCCCTCTCCCGGCGGCCTAACTCGCATGATCGGCACGTGATCG
>JAUPKQ010000127.1 GCA_030837345.1 Actinomycetota bacterium
GCGTGGGCGACGCCACACCTCCCGTCTGAGCTGCTCGGCGTGCCGGGCTGATCCTCGATCATGCACCGGCAGACCAAGGTTCAGCGTTGTCCATTCGGTTCCGAGACCCCAAGCGACCGATCATCTAGTTCTGCCTGGAAGTCCAAGCGAAGGACGTGATGCACGGTGGTTGTCGATCTGTGGGCGGTTCGCCACGGGCAGAGCACCGCGAACGTGGCCTTCGAGGAGGCCGCGCGCTACCGACGCGAGGACGCCGGTATCCCGGGGAAGGACGCCGACGTCCCTCTGTCGGTCTTCGGCCGGACACAGGCTGCGGCTCTGGGCCGGTGGCTGGCCTCCTTGCCGGGGGACAGCCGGCCTGAGGTGGCCTACGAGTCTCCGTATTGGAGGGCTCACCAGACATTAAAGATCATGATGGAAGAGAGCCGTCTCGCACCCGGCGTTCCAGTCGAGGTCCGGGTGGACGAGCGTCTGCGAGACCGCGAGACCGGCATTCTGGAGCTGCTGACACCAGCGGCGATCGCGCGGCGATACCCGGCAGAAGCGGATCGCCGGCAGAGGATTGGCGAGGTGTTCTATCGCCCGCCCGGTGGTGAGTCGATGCTCGACGTCGCACACCGGACGCGAAGTTTCCTGAACGACCTGGACGCCGAGCCAGCCCGCGGTGTTCTCGTCGTCGGACACGACGCCACCGTGCTCATGATGCGCGCCGTCAACGACGGATTGGATGAGACCGCGTTGGTGGAGCTGATGGCCCGAGTCGTCGTGGCGAACGCCTCGGTCAGCCACTGGCATCGCGATGACGGGCGGTGGGCCCGGCGCAGCTTCAGCACCGTGGCCCACCTGCCGGAGTGATCGTCTCCTCGCCGCACGCCGTCGGACGGATCCGCCGCGAGACCGCGCTGACCGAGGTGGCGGCCCGTTCCCGTCGTCAGATCGTGTCGAGGTAATCCGTCCGGTCCGCGTCGGTGATCTCCCGGAGGACGCGGGCGGGGACGCCTGCGGCGATGGCGTTGGCGGGGATGGAGCGGGTGACGACGCTGCCGGAGCCGACGATGGAGTTGTCGCCGATCGTGACATTCTGGTTGATGGAGACGCCGCCTCCGATCCAGACGTTGTCGCCGATGACGACGGGCTTGGCGTAGCAGGCGCCGGCGGCACGCTCGACGGGATGGATCGCGTGGTTGGAGGTGTAGATCCCCACCCGCGGCCCGAACAGGACGTTGTCCCCGATGGTGATGCCGCCGCCGTCGAGCATCACGCAGTCGAAGTTGGCGTAGAAGTTGTCCCCCACCGAGATGTTGAACCCGAACTCGCACCGGAAGGTCGGCTCGAAGTGGGCCCCCGCGCCCGCGTGCCGCAGCAGATCCCGTAGCAGCGCCCCGCGGACGGGTGAGGGCTGCCCGAAGCTGGCGTTGTACCGGTCCGTCGCCAGGACCGTCCGCTCCCGGACCTGCACCAGCTCATCGGTCAGGTCGTTGTACATCGCGCCCGACAGGATGAGCTGTCGCTGCTCCTCGAGATTCATCACCGGACCACGTTCCTCTCCATGTCGCCAAGGTAGGCCCACCCGTGGCGGGATCCGCCTGGTTCGCCTCAGGAGGACAGGTGATCCCCGGCTGGCTGACAGTTCTTTCAGGTGTTCCGGGACGGCGTTCCTGGTGGGACGGAGCCCGCGCCACGGGAAGGTCCGGGCAGCTCCGGAGCTTGCTACCGTCGGTGACTTAACGATCTGGTGCCATCGGAATTCCCGTTCAGGGAAGGACTCGAGGGAGAGTCATGCATCGAGGCATGTTTTCCACCGCTGCCGTTGCCGGGCTCGGGCTCGCCGTGGCCGTCCTGGTGCCGTCACCCGCCCATGCCGCTCCGTCCGGGGCTGCCGAACCGGCTGCCCCGACGGTCCCGACGCCGAGCCAGTGCCGCAGGATCGACTTCGAGAAGGCGTCGGTGACGCCGCTCGTCTCCGCCGCCGTCCCGCCCTCGGTGCGGTACCGGCTGACGGTCAGCGGCACCAGGTCCGCCACGAACGTCTCGGTGAAGCTCGTCCCCGTGGTGTACGACCAGCAGCCGGAGTACTGGGGGATCCAGGTCACCGGGTGCTCGTCCGGGATCGGCCTGACGGTGCTCACCTCCTACACCGTGACCTACGACTTCACCGGCCCGCGGGGCACCTGTGGCGTCGAGGTGATCGGGACGACGAAGCGGCAGCAGTTCGACCTGGCCGGCTGCACGCCCGTCTCGGTGGTCGGTACGCACTGGGACCTGGACCCGGCCAGCCTCGGCGTACCCGTCCCGGCCGAAGCGCGGGCCGGGATCGACTTCTCCTCCGCCACGTCCCTGAGCGGCAACACCTCGTGCAACTCGTTCGGGGCCGACTACACCCTGGGGGCGGACGGGTCGTTCGACGTCGGGAAGCTCTGGATGACCGCCCGGGCCTGCGCGGATCCCCTCGGGACGGTGGAACGTGCGTTCCTGCACGCACTGACCTCTGCGAACCGGCTCACGAGGACCAGCGCCGAACTGCGCCTGCTCGACGGCGACAAGACGCTGATGCGCCTCGTCCCGGCGCAGCCCGCCTGACGCCGCACCGGACGGCACCCCCTCCCGCCTGCGGGAAGACGTCGTCAGTCGAGCAGGGCGCGGATGTCCTTCTCGTCGAGCGCTCCCGACGCCAGGTCCCCGGAGTCCAGCACGCTGGAGATCAGGGCGGACTTGCTCGCCTTGAGCGCCATCACCTTGTCCTCGATGGTGTTCCTCGCCACCAGCCGGTAGACCATCACCTTGCGGGTCTGGCCGATCCGGTGGACGCGGTCGATCGCCTGGGCCTCAGTGGCGGGGTTCCACCAGGGATCGAGCAGGACGACGTAGTCCGCCTCCGTCAGGTTCAATCCGGTGCCGCCCGCCTTGAGGCTGATGAGGAACACCGGCGCCTTGCCCGTCCGGAACCGTTCGATGACCGAGGGCCTGTCCCTGGTCGTTCCGTCGAGGTAGCAGTATTCGATCCCGGCGGAGTCGAGGCGTTTCTTCGTCACGGCGAGGAAACGGGTGAACTGGCTGAACACCAGCACCCGATGGCCCTCGCCCGCGATGTCCCGGAGCTGCTCCATCAGGACGTCGAGTTTGGTCGAGCCGACCTTCGCGTGAGCGGGGTCGACGAGTGCGACGTCCAGGGCGGCCTGGCGGAGGAGGGTCAGCGACCGGAAGATCTCGAAGCGGTTGCGCCGCAGATCCCCGAGCAGCCCGAGGACCTTCTGCCGTTCGCGGTGAAGGTACTTGTCGTAGAGCGCGCGTTGCCGGGGACTGAGCTGGACGTCGATCACCTGCTCCTGCTTGTCCGGCAGGTCCGCGGCGACGAGGTCCTTCGTCCGGCGGAGCATCAGGGGACGCAAGCGGCGGCGCAGCTGCGCGAGAAGCTCGGGGTCACCTCCTCGCTCGATGCCGGAGCGATAGTGATCGGCGAACCGTGCCGCGCTCCCGAAGAGCCCGGGAGCGGTGATCGACATCAGCGACCACAGCTCCATGAGGTTGTTCTCGACGGGGGTGCCGGTCACCGCCACCTTGAACGGAGCGGGCAGGTCACGGGCACAGCGGTACCCGATGCTCTGATGGTTCTTCACGGCCTGCGCCTCGTCGAGCACGAGACCGCTCCAGGGGAGCGCCGTGTAGTCGGCGTGCTCCAACCGGAACAGCGTGTACGAAGTGATCACCAGGTCGGCGTCGCCGACGGCCTCGGCCAGCGTGCCGCCCCGCTTGGCGCTCGTCTCGGTGATCGTGGCCGTGACGAGGCCGGGGGCGAACCGTGCCGCTTCCCTCGCCCAGTTGGCCACCACGCTGGTGGGTGCGACCACGAGGTACGGCGCGGCCCCGGGGGCCTTCTCCTGCGTGTGCAGAACCAGCGCGAGTACCTGGATCGTCTTGCCCAGACCCATGTCGTCGGCGAGCACCCCACCGAGCCCGGCGTCCCGCAACGTCACCAGCCAGTCCACCCCCGCCTGCTGGTACGGGCGCAGGGTCGCCCGCAGGCCTTCCGGCGGGGATGCCTCCCGGACGCCGCCGCCCGAGGCCGCGTCGAGCAACCTGTGTACCGAGTCCTGCCAGGCCGCCACCCCCGGTCCCGCGACGGTGCCGAGCTGCTCCATGTCCTCCCAGGCGCTCGCCTGGAACCTCGTCAGGCGGACGGTGCCCTCCGGCGCGTCGAGCATGGTGCGTGACTCGGCGATCAATCGGCCGAGCGCCCGGTACTCGTCGCGGTCGAGGGGGAAGTACCTGCCGTTGGGGAGCAGCAGATGCGTCTGCTCCTGGGCCAGGGCCGAGAACAACGACGCGAACGGGACGTCGTGGCCGCCGACGGAGACGGCGACGGCGAGGTCGAACCAGTCCAGCGTCTCGCCCGGTGCCGGCTCGGCGGTCCCGCTGAACGAGATCTCGGGGGCATCGTCCAACGGCTGGTAGTCACGGGCCGGGCCGCTGTGGTGGACCTCGACGTCCACCTCGTCGTCCTCGGTGAGGAACGGGAGAACCTCGCCGAAGAACCGGGCGGTCTGGACGCCGTGGAGCTCGCTTCGCGGGGCCAGCCGAGGCGAGGCCCCGGCGAGGTCGTCCCCGGGGGCCGACGTGAGCAACGCGGGGAGGTCGGCGAACCGCTCGGCGAGCCGGACGGCGACACCGGGCGAGGGCTCCGTGCTGGGGAAGGGTTCGTCGTTGACCCGGGTCCCGAGCCGCCGCCGCCACGACCAGGTGAGGAGGGTGCGCCCGGCCTCCGGGTCGGCGATCACGGTCAGATGCGGCCGGGGAGGCGGAGGCTGGGGGAAGGCGACCGAGCCGTCGCTGCTCACGACGGTGAGCTGCTCCCTCAGCCGGGGGTAGAAGTCGCCGAGGAACGCCTCGGCGTCCGAAGCGGGCACGGTGATCGGGCCCTGATTCAGCAAGGTGGCGACGAGGCCGGGAATCTCCTTCGCCAGCGGAGCGAGAGTGATCCCGTGCGACTTCCCGCTGCGCGACGGGTCGGAGTCCGGAGGCCACCAGAGCATCCCGTGGACCGGGTCACCGAGCAGCTGGTGCCGTTCCGCCGGCACCTCGACGTCCCCGGTGGCGAGCCGTCCTCCGACCGTGAGATCCCCCGAGGCGCGGGTGACGTCGACCAGCGGGCCCACCGGGTCACGGAGGAGACGGACCGTGTCGCCGCGGCCCGCCCAGACCAGTGGCACCCCCGAGTCCCGGATCTCGAGGAGAAGGTCCCACACCCGGCGGCTGGGCACCTGCGCGAGGTCGAGCAGGCCGTCCCGGTGGGAGTAGTCGGAATCGAGGCGCAGCGAGGCCAGTTCCTCCAGCAACTGGCGCTCGCGGTCCTCCAGCTCCGGGAACGAGCGATACCCGTACCCGTAGCTGTACCCGTAGTCGTACCGGTCCCGTTCGATCTTCTCCCAGGAGATCCCGGTGCGGACCCAGTTGCCGGAGTCGCTGCGGCGCGTCGGACGCACGACGACGCCGAGGCTCGGCTGCTGGGGGTCCGTCCGCGGATGCGGGACGGTGCGTGTCACCTCGAACTGGAGAGCGAACCGGGGAGGCGCCGGACGGTCCGACGGCGAGTCGGTGGGGGTGGGCTCCTCCAGCAGAGTGTCGAGGAGGCGGGCCCACGCCGGGGCGTCGGGCGGAACCGGCACCGGATCCGCCGGTGCGAGGGAGCCGGCGACAGGGCCCGGGACCGGTGCGGACGACGTCGAGAGCTGGGTGAGGGCGAGGGCGACGGTGTGTGGGCAGGGTTGCTGCTCGCTGCACGAACACGTCCCGTCGAGGACGATCATCTCGCTGCCGGGGTGCCGCTGGAGCACGGCGACAGCGCGCACCTGGTTGTCGGGCGGTCCCAAGGAGCCGGAGAGTGCCCCGGCGGGCACCTCCGCCGGACCCTGTCGCTGGGGATGGACCTCACCCCGTGCGAGCAGCTGACGCGCTTGGAGAAACGTGCGGGTCCCGACGACCCGGCGGAGTGCGATCTCGGGGCCGGAGAGAGTGACAGTCGCCATGCCTACCAGTTCTGGTCGCCGTTACGAGAAACAGCCTAACGTCTCGCTGCCGAGGAAGTGGTGCGTCCCGACAACAGCTTCCACCCCCGGAATCCCCGGGCCGATAACGTGGCGAAGTGCCTGATGACGAACGTGCCTCTTCAGCGGCGAAGGCCAACACCGAATACTGGGACCGCCAGGCCCCGACGTACGACACGAGGACGACCTTCCTCGAGAGGCGGTACTTCGCCGGCTGCCGGCGGTGGGTCTGCGAGCGCGCTCGGGGCCGGACGTTGGAGGTCGCCGTCGGTACCGGTGCGACCTTCCCGTACTACTCCCGCGACGTCGAGCTCACCGGCGTCGACGCCAGCGGGGTGATGGTCGGGCTGGCTCGCCGCCGGGCCGAGCAGAGGGGCCTGCGGGTGGATCTGCGGCAGGCCGAGGCCGCGGCTCTGCCGTTCCCGGCGGGGAACTTCGACACCGTCGTCATCATGTTCGGGCTGTGCTGCGTCCCGGAGGTGCGGGCAGCCCTGCACGAGGCGGTTCGTGTGCTCCGTCCCGAGGGGAACCTGCTGCTCGCCGATCACGTCGTCTCCACGTCCTGGCCGCTGCGGATCCTCCAGCACGCCGTCGACCTCGTGACCGTCCCGCGTCAGGGAGAGCACTACGCCCGGCGTCCCCTGACGGTCCTTCGCACCCTCGACGTGGACATCGTGGAATCCGAGCGCCTCACCAGGGGGATCATCGAGCGCGTGCACGCCCGGACCTCCCGCTGACGCCGTCCGGCCGTTCACCGTCGGCGCCCCTGAGGCGAACCGTCGTCGGGTGATCGGTGTACGGTGCGGACGCGCAGAAGGGGGGAGGCGTGCGTGGATGAGAACGCGTGGTCACTGCCGGGCTACCGGATCGGGGAGGTGCTCGGCCGTGGTGGTTTCGCGACCGTGTACGAAGCGGAACAGGAGAGCCTGAACCGCAAGGTCGCCGTCAAGGTCCTCGACCTCAGCCTTGCCACGGAGGCGGAACGGCGCCGGTTCGACCGGGAACGCCAGGCGCTGACCCGGCTCGGGGAACACCCCC
Source organism: Actinomycetota bacterium (assembly GCA_030837345.1). Lineage (GTDB taxonomy): Bacteria > Actinomycetota > Actinomycetes > Actinomycetales > Kineosporiaceae > JAUPKQ01. The sequence continues at coordinate 7,080 of JAUPKQ010000127.1, forward strand.
ACGTCGTGGACCTGTACGACGCCGGGGTCAGCAACGGCCATCCCTTCCTTGTCATGCGCCTGTACCGCCGGGGAACCCTCGCCCACCGGCTGGCGACGTCCGGGCGGCTCCCCGTCCCCGAGACCGTGGACGTCGTGACCAAACTGGCGTCCGCCCTCGACCTCGCGCACCGCATGGGCCTCCTGCACCGGGACGTGAAACCGGGGAACGTGCTGCTCACCGAGGACGGCGAACCGGTACTGGCGGATTTCGGGATCGCGTCGGCCGCGGATCCGGACGGCAACGCGATCCGGACGAGCACCTCGACGTCCTACTTCACCCTGGTCTACACCGCGCCTGAGATGATCGAGCGCGGCGTCTACACGGCGTCGTCGGACGTCTACGCCCTCGCCTCGACGACCTACACGCTCCTCGCAGGACACCCCGCCTTCGACCCTCGTGATCCACGAGTGGTCACCCGGATCCTCGACGAACCTGTGCCGCCGGTCGAACGGGACGACGTGTCCCCCTCCGTGCGGGCCGTCGTCCTGGCGGGGATGAGCAAGGACCCCTCTGCCCGCCCGCCCAGCCCGGGAGCATTCGCACGGGCCCTGGCCGAAGCCGCGCTCGCCCCCGCGGCGCTGGGTACGGCATCGCCGAACCGCTTCCCCGGCGCCCCTGTCGATCCGCGAGGTCCGATGGTCACGCGAGGTCCGATGGCCACGCGAGGTCCGATGGCCACGCGAAGTCCGGTCGATCCGGCGGGTACGGCCGCAGCGGCGCGATCGTCGCGACGTGAGGAGTCTGCTTCCGTTCCCCGTTCGGTTCCCGTGATGGTGGCCGCGGCCGCGGTGGCCCTGACATTCGTCGCCGGATGCCTGTGGTTGGTGAGGGGCCGAGGCGGTGATTCCTCGCCGGTCCAGGTTCCCGTCGCGGTCGGGGTGCCCTCGACGACCGGAGCCGCGCCCTCGCTCGCGCCGACGGCCGCGGGCCCTCTCACCGGCACCCCGGACCCGACGCCGAAAACCTCCTCGTCCTTGCCGAGAGCTCCCAGGACGGCGACGTTGACGGTGCCCGCGGGTTACGACCGCGCCGTGAACTCATCGACATCCGCGGCCCCGGGGAACGTCGTGGATCCGTCCACCAGTTCGTCGTTCAGTTCGTCTTCGTCGTCGTCCGGTCCGACGTCCAGGTCCACGTCCTCGTCGTCCTCGTCGTCCTCGTCGACGTCCAGTTCGACGTCCAGGTCCACGTCGTCGTCCAGATCCGCGGACTCGATGCCTGACGTGAACTATCCCTCCTGCGAGCGTGCGACGATTTCCGTCGCGGCCGGGGAGAAAGGCCGGACGACGTTGGTGCAGCGAACCTGTATCGAGCGTTCCGGGAAGAACTCCTACCGAGCGACCCTGAATCTGCACGAGCAGAAGGTCACGTCCGACGATCACGTGAGTGCCGACTTCACCCTCGAACTCCGCCGGTGTGAGGACGACCGGCCGGTGGAGGTCATCTCGAACAGCGGGGGGAGTTCGGAGAAGCTATCCGTCTCGACCTCGTCCATCAGCGGGGTCCGGGTCTACGCGGTCAGCTCGGTCCCCTCGGCGAGACTCACGGTGCTGGGGGCCAACGGGACCCGGTCGGAGTACACCGGCGCCGGGACCACGTCGATCGCCGAGGGCACCTGCGGTTGAGCCGTTGAACGGCCCGGAGCGATGATCAGTGGCAGGCGCTGCTGCCTGAATCGGTGAACGTGCTGCCCTCGATCGGTAGGAACTGCCAGTCGTAACTGTCCGGTTTGAGGGTCAGTTTGAGAACGCCGAACGTGGTGTTGTCGCGGACCTCGCTGTTCGCGGTCGGTGTGCCGAAGTCGTAGTGGCTGGTCCCGCCTGTCCCGACGGAGAAGACACGGATGCCATGGGAGGGTTCCGCTGCTCCTTTCGGGTCCTGCGGCGCGAACCGTTCGTACACATGGTTGTGACCGTTCATCACGATCTCGGCGTTGTGGTCGTACAGAGCCTGGAACAGAGGGCGAACGGCGGTCGTCGGCGCGTGGTGGCTCGATGACGTGAACAGCGGGTGGTGCCAGTAGGCGGCGGTGCACGGCTGGTTGCTCGCGGCCAGGTCCGCACGCAGCCACTTCTCTTGCGCGGAGCCGGTTTCGCAGCCACCGATACTGGAGCAGTTGGAGTTCAAGGCCACGATGTGCCAGCTACCGAGATCGTAGGAATAGTATCCCTTGCCTTTCGTACCTGCCCTTGACCCGAAGTACTTGAAATACCCTGACGCACCAGAGACTCCGAAGTCGTGATTGCCGGGCGCCGGGCGAGTCCGTGACTTGAAGCGCCCCCACGTCGGGTCGTAGCAGTCCTTGAACTCATCGGATGTTCCGGAGTCCTGGCTGTTGTCACCAGCGGTGAAGACTGTGCCGGAGATACTTGCCATGAGATCTGCGGTTTTTTCGGATTCGCTCGACCCGCATTTGGCGATGTCTCCGGCGCCAATGAGAACCGGGTCGGTCGCGGCGTGGGCCTGTGGCATTCCCATGTTGGTGAAAACCGCAACAATGGCGCTGGTCAGTGCGGTGGCGAAGATGGCTCGGGGGTGCATTTTGGCTCCTTCGGCGGAAGGGGTCCCTTCTGTGATGATTATGTGAGAGTGGGCTCGGCTCGCGGGGAACCGGCAGGCTTGCCTCAGATGAATATCGGGTATGGCCTGGATTAATAGTGGTGCCACCCGGAGTCCCATCGCTTGCCGGGAGCACCTCCGCCCCCGCGAGGCGGCCGAACTCGCCCGATTGACGCGTGATCGAGAACTCAGGTGACGGAAACGACAAAGAATCCTCACGTCCGTCACCCGAGTTCTCGGTCACGCCTGGTCCGGTCCGGTCTGAGCCGAGCCGAGCCGAGCCGGATCAGACGGATCAGCGGGTCGTCAGCCGGAGTCGCAGGGAGTACGAGTCGCCGCCGGTCTGGCGGAGGCTCATGCCGAAGGCGTCGAGCATCTCGGCCTCTTTGCGGTCCTCGGCCGTCATCTGTGAGCCGTAGGCCTTGAGCAGTCCTGTGATGTCCGCGTAGGCGACGAACCCCGAACCCTTGTGATCGGGTACCGCCCTGGTGAAGCGTTCGGAGCTCTCCAGCCCTTTGCCCTTCGCCGCTGCGGCGGCCTGCTCGGCCGTGGTGGCGAGGACGTATCCACCGGAGAAGTCCTTGCGGGCGTACTTCATCCCGGACCCGTCCAGGAGGGTCGCCACCTTGTCGAGGGCCTTGCGGGCATCGGTCGCCGTCTGGACCCGCAAAGCGATGGCGGGCGTCTGCCCGGACGCCGCCGGGCCGACGGCCAGCGCGGTGGACGTGCCGAGCAGGGTCTTGAGGTCACCCGGCATCTTCAGGCCGGTCTGCTCCTCCAGTTGGGTGAGGGAGTTCGAGGCCTCGTCACCCATTGCCTTCGTGAGATCGGGCCAGCTCTTGGCGAGCAGGTCGCCCAGGCCTGAGACCCCGATGGCGGCGAGGGTGTCGGCGGGCAGCGCCTCGACGCCCGATGTCGCGGAGGTCGGGATGGGGATCTTCACCCCGGCGAAGGTCCCCGAGACCTCCAGGGAGGTTCCGGTGAACCTCAGGGCGAGGGCTCCATGACCTGTCACGTCGACCGAGGACGACCCGGAGGCGAGCTTCGACAGACGCTCGTCCTTCTTCAGCATGCCCTTGAAAGCGGTGAGCTTGCCACCGTCGAACCAGACGTCGGCGATACCGTCCTCGCCGAGGGCCTTGACGTCGGTGGCGAAGGTCGTGTCGTCGGCGAGGGTGTCCTTGCGTGCGGCCGCGAGAGCCGCCGCCGCCTCGGCGTTGTTCTCCGACAGGTAGGCCCAGCCGTCGCCGACAGTGGATCCGACACCCTTGATACGGGTGAGTGAGGCGGCGGCTTTCTTCTCGTCCGAGACCGCGATCACCACGACTGAGATCGCCTCGGCCGGGTTCGCCTTGCTCGGCAGCACCGCGAGAGCTGCCCGATTACCCATCCAGGGCTCGACTTCGGCCCAGGTCGGAGCGCCCTCCTTGTCCTTGACGAGGTCCTCCCAGATCGACTTCCGGGGGTCCTCGGACTCCTTGAACGAGCTCCGCGGGAACTTGGAGGCGAAACGGACGGCGTCGACCTTCTGGCTGACCGACGGGTCGAGGTCGAGGGTCGCGACGGCGGCCGTGTTCGCGGGAAGGTGCTTTTCGGGCTGGTCGGCACCTCCGCCCTTCATGGCGTTGAGGGCGAACGCTCCGCCGGCGACCACCGTCGCGACCACGGCGACGGCGACCCCGCCGATGACGAGTCCGCTCCGCTTGCGTCCGGGTGGGGACGGCGGGGCGATCGTCCCGTAGGCCCCGAGCATCTCGGGCTGTCCCGAGGGCGAGGACGGGTAGCCGAAACCAGGCGGGGGCGCGGCCTGCGCGAACCCGGGTTGCTGCGGCGGGTACTGCTGGCCCGGTTGCGGTGGGTAGGTGGGTTGCTGGCCGGGCTGCGGCGAGTAGGGCTGCTGACCCGGTTGGTGCGGGTACTGCTGGCCGGGCTGCTGCTGGCCGGGCTGCGGCGGGTAGGCGGGCTGCTGGCCAGGCTGCGGTGGGTACTGCTGCGGGTAGCCCGGATTCGGGGGTTCCTGCGACATTGCACTCCTCAGGCGGATACTGGCGCTTTGGCTCCTGGTCTGGGTCAGACTATGAGGTTGGTCGGCTGCTGACCGTGAAATACGTAGCCGCTGGTCCGAATCGTGATCCGTTGACGGATGACTGCCCGGTGCCCGGACATGCTCCCGTGCTGGTATGAAAGGCTTGGCCTGTGGCTGTCACACAGGTTGACTCTGCCGGTGCCCACGCGGCCTGGCTGCCCGACGAAGCCTTCCAGGCGGTTGGTTCGCGCCGTGTCCTGGTCCACGGATCCGGCTTGCTGGCCGAGACCGTGGCGTCGGAGGTGGCGCGGGCGTGCGAGCGGTACGGGGGATCCGTGCGGCGCTCCGGCGACCGGCCGGGTACGGCCGGGCAGGGTGACACCGACGACGTCGATCTGGTGCTCGCTCTGGTCACGGACAGTTCCCTACCGCTCCGCGCCGCCGTCCTGGCGGGCGAATCCCCCGTGGGTGAAACCCCCGTGGGTGATCCTTCCTCGGACCTTCCGGGGGCACCGGGCACGGACGCGCCGGGGGTCGGTGTCGGGCCCGAGGGCTTCCTCCTCGCCCGGCAGGACGACGTCACCGTCGTCCTCGCCGAGGACCAGGCGGGCCTGCTGTACGGCTTCTTCCACGTCGTCCGCCTCGGTGAGCAGGCGTTCGGTGCCGGGCGGCGGCCGGAACGCCACGCTCCCGTGATGCGACGGCGCATGCTCAACCACTGGGACAACGTCGACGCACACCCCGTGATGGGGCAGGTCGAGCGCGGATACTCCGGCGGTTCGATCTTCTGGGAAGAGGGGTCCTTGCGGGATCTCACCCGGGTGCGTGCCTACGCGAGGCTCCTCGCCGCCTGCGGGATCAACGCGATCAGCGTCAACAACGTCAACGTGCACACCACGGAGGCGCGTCTCCTGACCGACCGGCTCGGTGACGTGGCCTCGATCGCCGCGGCGGTGCGTCCGTACGGGATCCGCGTGCACCTGTCGATCAGCTTCGCCTCGCCCGTCGTCCTGGGGGGACTGTCGACCTCCGACCCCGTGGACGACGAGGTGCGGGCGTGGTGGGCCGAGACCACGCGCCGCGTCTACGACACCATCCCCGACTTCGGCGGGTACGTCGTCAAGGCGGACTCCGAGGGGCAGCCCGGGCCGTTCGCCTACGGGCGGAGCCACGCGGACGGCGCGAACGCGCTCGCCGACGCCCTCGCGCCGTTCGGGGGCGTCGTCCATTGGCGGGCGTTCGTCTACAACCATCACCAGGACTGGCGGGACCGGTCGACGGACCGCGCCCGTGCGGCGTTCGACCACTTCACCCCGCTCGACGGTGAGTTCCGGGACAACGCGATCCTCCAGGTGAAGAACGGTCCCATCGACTTCCAGGCCCGTGAGCCCGTCTCCCCGGTCATCGCCGCGATGCCCCGGACACGTCTCGCCGTCGAGCTCCAGGTGACGCAGGAGTACACCGGGCACCAGTTCCACGTGTGTTACCTGCCGACGATGTGGAGCGAGATCCTCGGTTTCCGGCTGCGGGGGGAGGGCGGCGCGACAGTCGCCGACGTGGCGTCGGGTGACGCTTCGCTGTCCGCCGGCGACGGCGCTGGCGACGGCGGGATCGTCGCCGTGTCGAACGTCGGTGACGACGTCTTCTGGACCGGACACCCCTTGGCGCAGGCGAATCTGTACGGTTTCGGCCGTCTCGCCTGGGATCCGGGCCTCGACCCGGTCGCCGTGCTCGACGAGTGGATCGACCTGACCTTCGCCCCGGCGTCCGGCGTCCTGCGGCAGACCCTCCACGCGATCATGGACGACTCGTGGCGGACGTACGAGCAGTACACGGCACCGCTGGGCCTGGGCTTCATGGTCGTTCCCGGGGAGCACTACGGTCCGAGCGTCGACGGGTACGAGTACTCGCCGTGGGGGACCTACCACTTCGCGGACCGCGACGGTATCGGCGTCGACCGCACCTGTGCCACGGGGACCGGATACGCGGGCCAGTACCCGCAGCCGTGGTCCGGCGTCTACGAGTCACCCGGCAGCTGCCCGGACGAGCTCCTGCTGTTCCTCCACCACGTTCCCTACGGCCACGTGCTGCACAGCGGGGTGACCGTCGTCCAGCACATCTACGACACCCACTTCGCCGGGCTGGAGAAGGTCACCGAGATGGTGCGGCGGTGGGCGGCGATCGAGGACGCCGGGCTGGTCGACCCGGTCGTCCACGCGAGCGTGCGCGACCGGCTCGCCGAGCAACTCCGCAGCGCGACCGAGTGGCGCGACCAGATCAACACGTACTTCTTCCGCAAGTCCGGGGTCCCGGACGCCCACGGACGGCGCCTCTACCGTTGACGTCCTCTCCTGCGTGATCGCGAACTTGGGTGACGGATGTGACAAATGATCATCACATCTGTCACCCAAGCTGTCGATCACCGCGAGGGCTGCCCGGGGAGCGGCGGCAGGGTCACGCCACGAAGTCCCGCTCGATCTCAGTGATCATCGTGCGATGGGTGTGCAGCAGCACCAGGGCCATCGCCGACGCGGCGAGCAGGAGCGCGACCTCCGAGAAGAAGACGACCACGGCTCCGGTCACGAACAACAGGCAGGCGTTGCCGACGGCGGCGCCCCGGAGCCGCAGGAGGAAGTAGAGCGCCAGCCGGGCGACGTCCCTGACCCTGAAGCAGAAGAGGGAGAGGATCACCAGGGCGTTGAGGGCCCAGAGGGCGGCGATCAGGGCGATGAGCAGCAACGGCGCGGCCCACCACCGGGGAACTCCGGCGATGTCGAGGTAGGCCAGATTGATCCCGATGACCGTCAGCAGGACGAGCAGCGGGACCCAGATCAGCAGGCAGCCCCTCGCGTTGACCCGGTAGCCGCGCCAGAAGAGGATGGCGGGCCGCAGATCGGTCGGATCACGGCGGAACTGCAGCGTGTACAGGGCTGCGCTGAGGGCCGGACCGACCGGGACCGCGGCGAGCGCGAACAGCGGGATGTTGCTCGGGTGCCGTTCCAGCAGCACCGACACGGCGAGCCCCGGCACCGTCGTCATGACGAACAGGATCTCGACGACGGACAGGGTGTAGACGAAGGTGGTGATCTGTGACAGCGGGCCGTCGCCGAAATGACGTTGTGTCCGGATGATCTCGCTCACGGTTCCTCCCCGGGCGTCGGTGCCGGGTCCTCGTCGCCGGAGGGGACGGTCAGGCCGAGCATGCGGTCGTCGTCCCACCAGGGTGGGGTCTCGTCGTCCACGGGGGCGAGCTCCACCAGGGTAACCTCGTGACGGGCGAGGGTGATGTCCAGTGCGACACGCCCGTTGACGACCGGGAGCCTCGCGTGGCGGCGGGACGGTTCGGCGGTCTCCCGCAGGATCTCCCGCTGGCGCGGCGTCGGGGAGCAGGGCCGCCCCATCTCGGACCAGGCTGCCCACGCGTTGCCGTCCTCTTCACTGACGCTCGAGCGCAGGAGGAACGCGGAGGCCCCGGAGGTCCGGAGCGGGACCGACAGCCGCAGGGTGTGCCCGTCGGCGGGGGTGTTGTCGGTGACGTCGACCGCGGCCCAGGCGAGAACGGTGACACGCCCGGTCGCGTCGCGGGTGACGAGGTGGTCCGTGCCTCGCGCGAGGACGTCGTCGCCCATCCGTGCCATGAAGGCGTAGACGTGGTAGGTCGGCTTCTTGATCTGGTGATGGGTCAGGAGGCCGAACCCGCCGTGGAACAGGGCCGTCGGGATGCCCTCCTCCTCGAAGACGTCGCTGAACGTCCAGTACGAGAAGGAGTCGACGATGTCACCGCCGGCCGCGACGACGGGGGCGAGGTAGGCGGCGTGGAAGGCGGTGTCGTGGATCGGGTTGTCCGGCCGGTACGAGGAGTTGAACTCGGTGATGTGGACGGGGAGGTCGCGAAGTGAGGTGTCCCGCAGGAGCTCCCGGGGGGAGGCGAACTGCTTCAGCAGGTGCTCCGGGGGCCAGAGGGTCTGGTGGACGCCGAACGGGACCTTCTGGACGGGTCCCGAGGCATAGGCGTGCTTGCTGACGAAGTCGATCGGGAGGCCGCGCGATTCGACGAACTCGGCGAAGGGGACCAGCCAGTGGTCCGACCCGGGGGAGATGACGGGGCCGCCGACCTGGATCGAGGAGTCGACGTCCTTGACCGCCTGCGAGGAGACCTCGTACAGCCGGTGGTAGGCGTCGGCGTCGGCGTCCTTCCAGAAGTGAGGGAGGTTCGGCTCGTTCCACACCTCGACGGGCCAGGTCCGGACCTCCTCGATGCCGTACCTGGCGACCAGATGCGTCAGTGTGGCCCGGACGAGGTCGGCCCATTCGTCCCACGACCGTGGCGGGGTGACGTTCCCCCGCCACCAGAAGACCGTCTGGTCGCCGGAGGCGAGGGCCGACGGCATGAACCCGAGCTCGAGGAACGGCTTGATCCCGAGCCCGAGGTAGGTGTCGATCACCTGGTCGGAGTAGGTGAACGAGTACCGGACGCGCTGGGAACCCTCGTACTCGTACGGCCGGTGGATCCCCACACCGTCGCTCAGGAGCCCGTGCCCACGGAGGTAACGGAAGCCGATGTCCTGCTGGACGAGGGCGAGGGAGTCCTGGTAGTCACGCCGGAGCGCGAGATCGAGGCGGCCGGTGCCCACGCAGGCGCGCCACGTGTCCTTCAGCCGTCCGAGGGACGTGTCGGGGATGGAGATTCGCATCGGTCGCTCCGGGTGTTTCGTGGTTCGCCGGTCCGGACCCTCCGGTGGTCGGGGCCCAGGGCTCATGGGGCGGTCCGGTCGCACCCTGCGAAGGCGCGACCGGACCGGGGCCGAGGTGTCAGCCCTTCTTGCTGTCGCGGAACGTCTCGTACGCCTTGTTCACCATGTCGATGTACTTCGTGGCGCCCTTGGTGTCGAGCTCGGCCTTGTAAGCGTCCCACTGGGAGATGTCACGCTTGCCGAGAGAGAACATCAGCTGCTGCTGGTAGACGAAGTCCTTGAGCGGCGTCTGCCAGAGGGCGATCTCCTCCTGCTCCTCCGCGGTCAGAGGGAACGGCGGAGGCACGGGGAGAGCCTTCCTGGCCCCCATCACCTTCTGGAACTCGACCTCGTCGGCGGAGAACATCGAGTGGAGCAACTCGGTCGAGCCGCCGTAGGCGAACACGCCGCCGGAGAAGCCGTAGTCGACCTGGAGCTTCTTCGTGCCCTTGGGGTTCATGCCGATGTAGTCGACGTCCGCGGCGAGGGTGCGCTTGCCGGAGGCGTCCTTGGTGTAGGTGACGCCCTCGACGCCCCACTTGGCGAACTCCTGGCCCGCGTCGGAGTACCAGAGCCAGTCGATGAACTGCATCATCGCGACGAAGTTCGGGCTCTCCTTCGCCTTCGCGGAGATCATCATGCCGTTCTCCAGACGGGACCAGTCCTTGATCTCACCGGCGGGACCGATCGGCACCGGAATTCTGGTCATCGTCGCACTGGGGTTGATCTTGGCCAGCGGCACGCGGTAGTCGTTGACCAGCGTCTGGTCGCTCGTGCTGATGACGAAGGACTCGCTGTTGGCGATCTTCTGCTTCGCCTGGTCGTCGATCTGGGTGAAGCCCTCCGGGTCGAGCAGCCCCTCCTTCACCATCGTGTTGAGGTAGGTCACCATCTGCTTGAAGCCGTCCGACGATCCGGCGAAGACGAACTTCTTCGCCTGGTCGTCCCAGAGGACGTTCTCCTGGAAGGTCCATCCGGCGTTCGTGCCGAACGCGCGTCCCATCAGACCGAAGAGGGCGCCTCCGGCGTCCGGTTTGTTCCACCGCTCGGTCCAGGGGTACTTGGTCGGGTAGGCCTTCTTCATGGCCGTGAGGACCGTGTGGAGCTCGTCCCAGGTCTTGGGGATCTCAAGCTTCAGCTGCGCCAGGATGTCGCTGCGGATCGCCAGGGAGTAATTGTTCCAGACGTCCTCGTGCAGGCCCGGCAGCAGGTAGTACTTGCCGTTCTGCTGCATCAGGGTGTCGACGTTCGACTGGAGGTTCCACTTCGCGACCTTGTCCTTGTAGTTCGGCATCAGGTCGATGTAGTCGCTGACCGGCAGGATCGCGCCCGACGAGACGAAGGCCTTCTCGGCGCCGGGATACGTCTTCGGGATGATCATCGGGGCCTGGCCGGAGCCGATGAGCAGGCTGCGCTTCTGGTTGTAGTCGCTGTTCGGGACGACCGTCGGCTTGAGCGTCACATTGGTGCGCTTGGTGATCTCGGACCAGAGCAGCCAGTCCTTCTTCATCGGATAGTGCGACTGCTCGAGGAAGAGGATGCTGAAGTCCACCGGGGCGGTGGCCTTGAACTGGTCGCCCGCTTTGTAGTTCTCCATGGCGCCGACGCGGTTCTTCGACAGATCCGGCTTGCCGTCCTCACCGCCGTCGCTGCCGCCGCAGCCTGCGAGCGTGAGACTCAGCACGCTCACGGCGGTCACCGCCGCGATGCGTGCGGTTCTGTGGAACATGGGGTGTCCTTTCGGGGTTCTCACAACGGTGTGGAACATTCCTGCACGGGCCGGTGGTTCAGCCCTTGACCGCGCCGAGCATGATGCCGGAGACGAAGTACCTCTGGACGAACGGATAGACGAGCAGGATCGGAAGGACCGTGAGCACCATCGTCACGGACTGGATGTTGGCGGCGACCTGCGTCGCCTGCTCATAGCTGGCGCCGACCCCGGTGGTGCTCGTCGCCGACGAAATCAGGTTGCGCAGATACACGGTCACCGGGAAGAGTTCCGCACGGTCCATGTAGATGAAGGCGCCGAACCAGGCGTTCCAGAACGTGACCGAGTAGAGGAGCAGCATGGTCGCGACCACTGCCTTCGACAGGGGCAGGACGATCCGCAGCAGGGTTCCGTAGGTACCCAGGCCGTCGATCGCGGCGGCCTCCTCCAGCTCCTGCGGGATGTTCTCGAAGAAAGACTTCATGACGAGCAGGTTGAACACACTGATCGCGTTCGGCAGGACGACGGCCCAGATCGTGTTCTTCAACCCCAAGCTGGTGACCAGGACGTAGTTCGGGATGATGCCGCCACTGAAGAACATCGTGAAGATGGCGAGCCCGACGAGTGCCTTGTGCCCCTTGAGGCTGCTCTTCGAGAGCACATAGGCGTAACAGGTGGTCAGAACGATGGAGATCAAGGTGGCGACCACCGTGTAGACCACGGTGTTGCGGTAGTTCGTCCAGAACAGTTCGTCCCGGAAGACGAACTTGTAGGTCTCGAAGTTCAGCCCGCGGGGGAGCAGGTTCACCCGACCAGCGATGATCTCCGCCTCGTCGCTCAGGGAACGCGCGACGACGTTGACGAAGGGGTAGAGCGTCACGATGACGACACCGGTGAGGATGACGGTGTTGACGACCTGGAAGACGCGGAATCCCCGTGTCGGGCGAGGGCCTCGTGGTCGCGGAGAAGCACCCACGATCGGGTCGGTGTCGAGGGTCACCACAAGCTCGCTCCCGTCGTGCGGCGGGAGATCGCGTTCGCCGAGTAGACGAGCGTCAGCCCGATGATCGATTCGAAGAGGCCGATGGCGGCGGCGTAGCTGAAGTTGTTCGACACCAGGCCTACCCGGAACAGATAGGTGGAGATCACGTCGGCCGTCGGGTAGGTCAACGGGTTGTAGATGAGCAGGATCTTCTCGAAGCCGACGGCCATGAACGCGCCGGTGTTGAGGATGAGCAGCGTCATCATCGTGGGACGGATCCCGGGGAGGGTGACGTGCCACGTCTGCCGCCACCGGTTGGCGCCGTCGATGCGGGCAGCCTCGTAGAGGTCGTGGTCGATCGTGGTGAGGGCCGCGAGGTAGAGGATCGTCCCCCATCCGATCGTCTGCCAGACCTCTGAGGTCACGTAGACCGTCCGGAACCACTCTGGCGCCTGCATGAACGAGATCGGAGCGCCCCCCAGGGCTCGCACGATCTGGTTGACCGTGCCGTCGATGGAGGTCTGCTGGACGATGATGCCCGCGACGATGACGATCGACAGGAAGTGCGGCAGATACGAGACGGACTGCACGAACTTCTTGGCCTTGGTCGACGTCAGCTCGTTCAGCAGGAGCGCGAGCACGACCGGCATTGGGAAGCAGACGAGCAGCGTCAGGGCGCCGAGAGTCACCGTGTTCCCGAAGACGTGCCAGAACGACGCGTCGGTCAGGAACATCTTGAAGTACCGCAGCCCGACCCACCGCTCACCGAACACGCTGCCGCCGGGCTGGAAGCGCCGGAAGGCGATGATGTTGCCGATCATCGGCGCGTACCGGAAGACGAGGAAGAACAGCAGCGGCAGGACAGCGAGCGAGTAGAGCTGCCAGTCGCGCCGTAGAGCCTGTCTCCACGTCAGGCGGGCCGCGCGGAGCGGTGCCTGATCCGGCGTGGGGGGTGGGGGCGCGGGCTCCTGCCCCGGCGCCGGGGCGAGGGTGTCGCGGGTGCTCATCCTCGAGCCTCCTGTTCCACGCTGCTGCGTGGGATGGTCCACCGGCGGCCCCGAGGACGAGGCGGACCGGCGAGTTGGCGGTCGTACCGAGCGGAGTTGCCTGCCGGCCGGGCCGGTGCCTCCATCGGGACATCTATGGACATTTCACCCCCGAAAATCCGACCGCGTCGTCGTCTGTCCCGCTCGGGCTCCGAGAGGTCGCGTCGATGACAGAGCGAAAGTTTCGCTCATCTCGACGCAAGTACTGGGCGGAAATTTAGGCCTCGGCTAATCGTCCGTCAAGGGCGTCTTTGCCGTGGAGTCCAAGGTCAGGTCCCCCGATAGGGGGAGCGTCCCCCCGATTGACGAGTGCTATCGTCGGGACGAAACTACCGGTCACCAAGGAGGGGGTTTCGATGGCAGGCGCCCTCCCGGGGAGCGGCGGACGGCGGACGGCGACGATCGCCGTGATCGCCAGCGAGGCCGGTGTGTCGATCACGACGGTCTCGAAGGTCCTCAACGGCCGCTCGGACGTCGCTCCCGCGACCCGGGCGCGGATCGAGGCCTGTCTCGAACGGCACCAGTACCAGCGCCGTTACCGTCGTCAGGCGACGGTGAGCGAGCAGATCGACGTTGTGTTCCACGAGTGGGACTCCGCGTGGACCCTCGAGATCGTCAGCGGCGTCGAGTCCGTGACGGCGGGCGCGAAGATCGACATGGTGCTCTCCCAGCTCGGCGGTGCCCACCGGCCGCCCCAGCAGTGGCTGGACGGCGTGCTCGCCAGGCGCCCGCTCGGCGTCCTGTTCGTCCTGTCGAACCTCACCCAGACCCAGCGCCGGCAGCTGGAGAGCCGGTCGATCCCGTTCGTCGTCGTCGACACCGACGGAGCGATGCCGCCCTCGGTGCCCACGGTGGGTTCGAACAACTGGAACGGCGGGCTGATCGCGACCCGCCACCTCCTTGAGCTCGGCCACCGGCGGATCGCCGTCATCTCCGGTCCCACCGACGTCCTGTGCAGCCGGGCGCGGATCGCCGGTTTCCGCTCGGCGCACGACGAGGCGGGGCTGGCGGTCGACCCCGGCCTGGTGCGGCACGGCAACTTCCACGTGATGGGCGGGTTCGAGAACGGCATCGCGCTGCTGGACCGTCCCGACCGTCCGACGGCGATCTTCGCGGGGTCGGACATGCAGGCCCTCGGCGTCCTGCGGGCGGCCCGGCAACTCGGCATCGACGTGCCGCGTGATCTGTCGGTCGTCGGCTACGACAACCTGTCGTTCTCGGGGTGGATCGGGCCGTCGCTCACCACGGTGAACCAGCCGCTGCGGGAGATGGCGGGCACCGCCACCCGGATGCTCCTCGACCTGGCGCGGGGGAACGAGCTCACGACGAGCCGTATCGACCTGGCGACCGAACTGATCGTGCGGGAGAGCACCGCGCCGCCCTCCCCCGGCGCCTGCTGAACGAGCCGGTCGCGGCACGGGGCCCGGCGCGGGCCCCGACCTGGGCCGGTCCCCGGGGGACCGGCCCACCTCAGGACCTGCTCCTACTCCTGCCGGGCCTTCAGCTGGAGGTCGGTTCCGGTGATCTCTTGCAGCTGCCGGACGACGGAGAGCTCGGGGGAGTCCCCTCCGTAGAGGTTCTCCGCCCGGCGGAAGATCTGCTCCACCATGCTGCTGAGCTCGATCGGGACGTTCAGCGTCGTTCCCAGCTCGGAGATCAGGCGCAGGTCCTTGCAACAGAGTTTCGTCGTGAACGTCGGGTCGAAGCTGCCGTCGTAGACCGAGGGGATGTCGTGGTCGGCGACCCAGCTCGTTCCGCAGCTGTTGACGATGACCTCACGCAGAGTGGGCAGGTCGATCCCCGATTTCGCCCCGAGGACCAGCGCCTCGCCGATCGCCGCCGCGTTGATGTACCAGAGCATGTTGGTGAGCAGCTTCGCCGATATCGCGGAGAAATGGTCACCGGTGTGGATGACGACGGTCGCGATCGCGTCGAAAAGGGACCTGCAGGCGTCGAGGTCCGCGCGGTCGCCGCCGACGAAGATGGAGAGCTTCCCCGCGTGGGCGTTGTCGACGCCCTGGGACACCGGCGACGCCAGGTACCGGACGCCGGAGGCACCCGTGGCCTCGATCAGCCGGGGCAGGAGCGACACCGAGATGGTGGTCAGATCGACGAGGAACGTTCCGGGGCGGATCGCCGAGAGCACTCCGGCCGTCCCGAAACACACCGACTCGACCTCGACGTGGCTGGGGAGCGACATCAGGACCGCGTCCGCGTCACGGGCGGCGTCCGCCGGTGTCGCGCACCAGATCGCTCCCTTCTCGACCAGGTTCGCAGCTGCGTCGTGGCGCAGGTCGTGGACCAGCAGTTCGTGTCCCGCGGCGGCGAGATTGGCCGCCATGGGATTGCCGATCGAGCCTGTGCCGATGAATCCGATTCTCATCGCTTTCCGAACTCCAGGAAGAGGGGGGCGTCGTCTCCGGAACTGGGACGGTACTCGAAGCCGCACTTGTCGAGCAGCTCGATCGCCGCGTCGAAGGAGTAGATACGATAATCCGTCGTCTGTTCCATCAGGGGCTGCCCGTCACCGTCGGACAGGCAGTAGTACTTGCGGAAACCATCCGTAATCGGAGTGATCCGCTGCGAGTACTCCATTTTCTCACGCACCGGGCGGGAGTAGTCGTGGTGGGGTGCCTGGATGCCGAGCAGGAGCCTTCCCCCGGGCTTCAGATGCGCCGAGATGCGTTCGAGTCCTTCCGCGTTGGCCTGTTCGTCCCGAATGTGACTGATCATCGAAAAATGATCGTTCTCGGGAACGAAATACCACACGCCACCGTACGAGAAGGCGAGGTCGAACGTGCTCTGGAGATCCAGGGTGACGACGTTCTGAAGATAGGTTGTGACCTTGGGAAACGCTGCGAGCCGCTTCTTCGCGATCTGGAGCATGGCGGAGGTGAGGTCGACACCGGTGATGTCCAGGTCCGGTCTGCGCTTCGCGAGACGCTCGATCACGAGTCCGGTACCGGCACCGATCTCAAGCACCTCACCGACCTCCTCGAAGCGAACGAGATGATCGACAATACTGTCGTAGTCGTAGTAACCGGATGTCATGATCAAGTCGTAATGGGAGGACATCCCGGTGTAATCGCACATGACTGACCCAGACTCCGTCGTGCCGGATCGACGGCTGCGTTACCGAAGTGGCGCGACCCCCGACATCAGGCCACCTGTGGCCTGATCGCGCCATCGGCCCGTCACCATATCAGCGGATATCGCGGGAAAATATGGTGCCTCCGTGTCTGCGGCGTCCGACGTGTTCACTGTGTCCATCGTGCCGGGATCCGCGTTCATCGAACCGGGACCCACAGTGGTCGTGCAGGGAAGCCTCAGATACCCAGCCGGGCGACTCCGGCCCGGACGATCCGCTCCACCTCGGCGTCGGGCAGCGGAGTAGTGGTGACGAGGTTGAACCTCAGCGCGTTACGGCCGACGGCGACGTAGACGAGGTCGGCGGTGTACCGGGCCCCGTCCATGGTCATGGTGAGCCGGACGGCGACCGTGTGGTCGCCGACCTTCGGGAACGTCCGCCGGGACACCTTCATGGCCAGGTCACCGTTCGTGGCGAGCTGGGTGATCGCCGGACAGGTCCTGACCAGCCGGGTGAGCGGTCGCAGCGCCGGGGCGGCCGGGGCCGTGGACGAGACCAGGGTCTCGGTGAGCTGGGGGATGCCCCGGGCCGTCGTGAAGAGGCGGTCCGCTCTCGCCGTGTGCCGGCCCGTGGACAACACGCTGACCAGGGGGGCGCACACCGCGGGCCTGGTCCCCCTGGCCGTCGAGGGAGGTGAGGGTCTGGACACCCACCCCGGCGGAAGATCCGACAGGTGCAGGAGGGCGGTGGAGGCTTCCGCCGCCGTCAGGGTCGCTCCCCGGGGGCCTCGTCTGGTTCCCTCGGCGAGCGACCCGGGGCCCGGATCGGGCGACCGTGGCGACGGCGGGGCCGACGGCCCCGAAGAGTTGGGTGAGGACGACGAGGGGGTCGTGTCGAGGGCTCCCAGAGCGGGATCCGGATCCGAGGGACCGGGGGGCGGGGGCGGCGCCACAGCGCCCACCGACGCCGTCCCGGGGCTCTCGCCCCCGGCGCAGCCGGCGGCACAGGCCATCAGGGGGACGGCCAGGGCGAGAGCCGCGGTGACGGTCCTTCGGACGGTGGGTCGTGATCGCATTTCAGTTGACCTTCCGGGTGCGGTTCTCTGGGTTAGCCCCTAGGCCTTCCGACGGATAGTGTGATCGAGCCAGGAACGTGACGCCCCGCTCGCTCGTCAAGGTGGTGCGTCGCCGGCCCGGCGACCACTACAGGATGTCGATCCCGGAGGGACCGATGGAAAGCCGCAATCCCGTCTTCAACCGCACGGATTCGTTCAAGCACGGCGGGTACGCGACGTTCGGGTCCGGCAGCGCTTCGTCTGCTGACCTCGAACAGCTCTATGAGTCGCCGTCCGCCACTCCGGTACAGACCGGGCGGATGACCCTTGACGACGTCGTCGTGCGCACCGCGACCCTCTTCGCCGTTCTGCTGGCCGGGGCCGGGGTGACCTACTTCGTCCTGGCTCCCACCCCGGTCCTGGTGATCGGTGCGGCTCTCGTCGGCTTCGTTCTCGCCATGATCGCCTCCTTCGGCAAGCCGAAGCCCGCGGTGATGATCGCCTACGCCGCTGTCGAGGGTGTGTTCGTCGGTGGAATCAGCACCTGGTACGCCGCGGCCTTCGAGGGGATCGTCCCGCAGGCGATCCTGGGGACGCTGACGGCGTTCGCGTCGATGCTGTTCATGTACAAGGCTGGCATCGTCCGCAACTCGCCCAAATTCACCCGCGTCCTGATGATCGCGGCAGTGGGCTACCTGGTCTTCGGCCTGCTCAACCTCGTGTTGTCCGCCTTCACCTCGTGGCAGAACGTCTACTCGTCCGGGGGTCTGCTCCCGATCGTCATCAGCGCGTTCGGGGTGGTTCTCGCCTCGTTCTTCCTCGTTCTCGACTTCGACTTCGTCGAGCAGGGGATACGGAACGGGCTGCCCCGGGTCTACTCCTGGACGGCGGCGTTCGGTCTCGTCGTCACCCTCGTGTGGCTCTACCTCGAAATCCTTCGGCTCCTGGCGATCCTGCGCGGGGACGACTGATCGACCTCGCCCGTGACCGACACCGCCTGGCATCCGTCGAGCGCCGTTCTGGAGTTCGTCGAACTCGTGCTCGTCGGTGCGCTTCCCCCTCTCGGTGACGTGCTCACCCTCCTCGGGGACCCCGATCTACCCGGTCTCGTTCACCGGGTGGATCGGGCCCTCGACGGTTTTCCCTCCGGTGGCCCTCTTCCGGCGCCGTCCCCGAGGGGGTCCGTCGTCGTCGAGGACGCCGAGGGCGTTCCCGTGGCACGGCTCGGTGCTGATCTGGCGCTGTCCCCCCTCCGCCCCTTTCGCACCCCGCCCCTGCGGGCGCACCGGTCGGGTCCGGCGGAGGCCGGCGGTGGGGAGGGCGTCCTCACCGTCGCGGTCCCCGGGCTTCCCGGGGCGGATGACGTCACCGCGGCGATCGCGGAGGCCTCGGCCCGGGGGCTGCGGCTGACCTGGCTGGTCCTCGTGGGCCACCGTCGCGGACCGCTGTCTCCCGAGGGGGCCTGGCGTGCCGCCGCGGGGCTGGCACGTCTCGCCGGGCAGGAGGGCGTGGACGCGAGGGTCGTACCCGTCGCGGTCCCGCGTCTCGTCGTCCGTTCCGATCCCGAGGACAGCGACCCTCTCGCCCGGGAGGTCACCCGCCGCTACGCCTTCGGCGGCCCCTGGCTGGTCCTGCCCGACGTCCGGCCCGGGTGCCCCACCCGCCCGATAGCGGCCCCCGCCGCCACCGAACTGGCCCGCGCCGTCCGGCCGGCGGCCCGCCGGGGTGTCACCGTCTTCTTCACCGGCCTGTCCGGCTCCGGAAAATCTACGCTCGCCCAAGGGCTCGCAGCCCGCCTGGCCGAGGACGGCCGTCGATCGGTCACTCTCCTCGACGGCGACGAGGTGCGGCGGTTGCTGTCGCACGGCCTGGGATTCGGCGAAGCGGACCGGAATCTCAACATCCGGCGCATCGGTTTCGTCGCCACCGAGGTGACCCGGCACGGGGGTGTCGCGATCTGCGCTCCGATCGCTCCGTTCGCGGCCGCCCGGAGGGACGTGAGAACGGCGGTCGAACAGGTCGGTGATCTGGTGCTGGTGCATGTGGCGACGCCTCTGGCCGAATGCGAGCGCCGGGACCGCAAGGGTCTGTACGCCCGGGCCCGCCGTGGCGAGATCCCCTGGTTCACCGGGATCTCCTCCCCGTACGAGGAACCCTCCGACGCCGATCTCGTCCTCGACACCACGGATCGCTCGGCCGCCGAGTGCGTCGAGGCGGTGTGGGCCCTGCTGGAGCGACGCGGGTATCTCGGAACCGACGAGCGGCCGGAGGGACCCCGATGACACCGGAGACGCGGCTACCGGACCTGTTCCGTGAGGCCGACCGGGTGGCGGACCGGCTCCGGGTCCTCGGCCCACGGTGGACGGCGCGGCGCCGGCCCGAGGATGCCGAGTCCCTCGCCCGGGTTCGCGCGGACCTCCAGGCTCTCGCGGACCTCTCCGCTTCCGAGGGGGAGGACCGGCCTCGCCGCGTTCCGGAGCTTCGTCCGCACGCCCTTGCCGACCAGGTTCTCGTCCTCGTCCACGAGGCGGCGCTCGCCGGGGCCGGCGCTCCTGCCCGGGAGATCCTGGAGGGTCTGCGGCGGGCCCTCTGAGCGGGTCTCCCGGGCCCGTCCGCCGCCGGGTCAGCGAGGCTGGTGGAACATCTCCAGCAGCCGGTGTGCCGCCTGGACGTCGCCGTCGATACGCAACCGCCCCGTGCTGACGGCCTCCGGGACGGGCAGCCGCCGGGAGAGGACGAAACGCAAGGTGCGGGGGTCCGTCGTCACCGAGGCCGTGGGGGACGGGGCCGGCCCCCGGGCGGCGGACAGGGTGTGTCCCTTCATGTTCAAGGTGATGACGTCGGGGCCGACCCATAGCTCGAAGACGCCCGTCACGGGTGGCCGGTCGGTGTCCACACCGGTCTGGAGCGCGAGGACGAGGGCGTCGGCGGTGAGGTCATGGGCGGAGGTCAGGGGCAGGGGGGCACCCCACTCCGCGAGCGAGAGGAGGACGGGTCGAAGATCCCGGCCACGCTCGGTCAGTTCGTAGCCCGCGGTGCGGCCGGATTCCAGGCGGTGCTTGCGGACGATCCCTGACGCCTCCAGGTCGGCGAGGCGGAGCGAGAGGACGTTGGCGCTGATGGCGTTCAACCCGAACTGGAGGTCGCTGAAGCGCTTGGGGCCGAGCAGCAACTCCCGGACGATCAGCAGGGCCCATCTGTCCCCGACGACGTTGAGGGCGCGGGCGACACCGCACGGGTCGTCGTACTGTCGAACGGATCGGCCGACGGGCATCCTGCCCTCGAGTTTTCCAGCGTCCATGGTCCTAGGTGGGGTCTCGTGCTGCGGGGATGGGACATCCCGGCGGTGCCGGGGGCCGAGAGGCTTCGACGGGGTGAGCGGAGGCGGGCCCGGGGAGGCCTCACTGATCCGCTCGCCGGAACGTTACCCGTCAGTAGTGCGGCTGCGACAGGTCACCAGGAGGATGGCTTTCCGGAAGAGGTCCCGGGCAACGGTCACGAGGTCGCGTCCGGTCGCGGCGACGCCGTGGGGGAGCTCTCGTTCTCGCGGCGCCCGACGAGCGGCAGCTGGATGACGGTCGGTACGCCGGCGCGGCGGAGCAGTACCGCCCACCGTCCCCGGGGCCCCCGGGTCGTCCCGCCGATCTCGGCGCCCGCGACCTCGGTGCCCGGTGTGGACGCGGCGCGGGAGGCTGCGTGCGCGACGTCGTCCAGGCCCTCGCCGCGACGGAGGTCGGGGCGCTGGGAGGCGGCGGCCTCCGGCAGGATCCCCAGCGCCGCGCAGACGCTGGGCAGCAGTGCCGCGGCGGACCTCGCGTAGCCCGCGGCGGACGGGTGGAAGTGGTCGGCGGAGAACATCTCCTCCGGCCGGGCGGCGAACTCGGCCCCGAGGAGGCCTCCCAGCGAGACCGTCCGCCCGCCCGCCTCCACGACACCGACGGTCTGGGCCGCCGCGAGCTGGCGGCTCCACCGGCGGGCGAGGCCGCGAAGGGGCTGGCCGAGAGGTTCGATCGTCCCGAGGTCCGGGCAGGTGCCGACGACGACCTCGGCGCCGGCCCCCCGCAGCCGGGTGACGGTGTTGATCAGGGCCCTGACCGAGTCCGCGGGACGGACCCGGTGGGTGACGTCGTTCCCGCCGATCATGATGACCACGACGTCGAGGTCCGGCCAGTCCGCGAGGAGCCGGTCGACCTGGGCGTTGAGGTGCCGTGACTCCGCGCCGACGACCGCCCCGACGTTCAGGTGCACCTGGCGTCCGCTCAGGGACGCGAGCCCCGCCGCGATGACGGCGCCCGGCGTCTGCCGGGGGTCGTCGACGCCCAGGCCGACCGCGCTGGAGTCACCGAGCATGCCCATCCGCAGCGGGCGGCCGGGACCGGCGCCGTACACGCCGCTGGCGTCCGGACCCTCCAACCCGAACGGCGCGCCGATCCACCGGCGGGCGAACTCGACCTCGGCCAGGATCAGGCCGAGCCCGGCCAGGCCGAGGCTCGCGATCCCGCCACCGCCGAACGCCGCGGCCGTCGCGATCCGGCGGGCTCCTCGGGCTCGGCTCATCGATCCCTCCTGGGCGTGCTGGCCGTCCCCTCGAACCCCGGCCGACGTGGGTGATCCCACCGTAGTGCGCTGCTCCGACGGCCGGCCTGTCCGCGGGCGGTCGCTCCGGTCCGCCGGTGCGGGGAGATCTCAGGATGCCGGGCAGGAGATCCCGGAAACGAGGATGTCGGGAACCGTGACCGTCACGTCGATGGTCCGGCGGGCGGACCCTTTCCGGCGTGTCGTCACGGTGACCCTCAGGGCGTCACCGGACAGCGACGGTTCTGAGTACGTCGCGGAGTCCGGAGCCGAGGTGTCGCAGAACACGAGGTCCGGGTGGCCCTTTCCCGCGTAGATCCTGGCCGCGAGTTCCGGGGTGAGATAGTGCTGATTCTCCTTCGACACCGGGTCTTCGAGGTACCGGTCGTAGAAGGCCTTGACGGTTCCCGCGGCCTGGGGAGCGGCGGGCGCCCGGGAGACGTCGGCATTCCCTCCCGGCGCGTCCGTGCCCGCGCCGGTGGCGGCCGTCGCGTCGGACGCCGAGCCTCCGCATCCCGAGACGAACCCGAGGGCGGGGAGCATGAGGGTGGTGAGTACGGCGGTCCCTGTCAGGAGCGGCCTCGGCCCTGTGCGGAACGAGGAACGGAACGGCGACATTGTGCTCTCCCGGGGAACGGCTCCTGCGCTACGTAGGGTGACCTTAGCGGTGTCGCCACCGGTGGATGCACCGCATCGGAAGGACTGGGGGGAATCTCGCTCTCGCGATGAGGGGACGCCCTGAGGGTATGGCGGGAGATCGACACGTGGGTACGATCCGGTGCCGGGACTGGTGTGACGGGGCTCGCCGGCCTGCCGAACCGAGACGCGGTCACGCCTTCACCCGGGAAGTACCCCGGTTCAAGATTGATCCTCTTCGAGGACCGATGATCCAGGAGGAATGCGTGAATCCGATCGCTGTTGTCTTGGCTGTCTCCGCTCTCGTGCTCGGCCTGCCCGCCGGGAAGGCACAGGCCGCCGTTCCCGGCCGTCCTTCACCAGCACCTTTCGTGTCCACGACCTGGCTGGCGGCCCACGCGGGGACACCGGGCCTCGTCGTCGTCGACCTCCGGAGCGCTGCCGACTACGACGCCGGGCACCTTCCGAACTCCGTCAGCATCCCGTTCGCGGTGCCGCTCTCCGCGTGGATCGTCTCCCGCGACGATCTGCTGCTCGAACTCCCTCCCTTCGCTGATCTGTCCGCCGCCCTCGGGAGAGCGGGGATCACCAAGCGTTCCAAGGTCGTGCTCGTCACGGGCGTCAGCACCCCTCCGCAGGCGCAGGCCGGTGGTACCCGCGCCGCCGTCACGCTGATGTACGCGGGGCTGACCGACGTGTCGATCCTCGACGGGGGTCACCCGAAGTGGGTCGCCGACGGCAGGGCGACGACCACCGCCGTCCCCGCGGTCACTCCGGTCACGTTCGACGGCACCGCGGGAGGGGTGTCGTTCGTCGACATCGACTATGTGCGGGCAGCCGTCGGCCGGACGACGATCGTGGACGCGCGGGACGCCGACGTGTACTCCGGGAAGGTCGTCGAGCCCTACGCGAACAAGGCCGGTCACATTCCCTCGGCCGTCTCCCTTCCCACCGTGTCGTTCTTCAACGCCGACGGCGGTTACCGGACCACCCGTGAACTGCGAGTGGCTGTCGAGGGCGTCGTCGGGACCGACAAGAACAAGGAGGTCATCGTGTACTGCGGCGTCGGCGGCTACGCGAGCACGACGACGTTCGTCATGACGAAGCTTCTCGGCTACCGCAACGTCAAGTTCTACGACGGTTCCGCCCAGGAATGGGTGAGGAACTTCAGCATGGAACTGTAGGGGTCACGTGGTCCACCGGATCACCTCGGACGAGGGGGGATCCGGCAACTCACTCCGGTGCCGTGGTCGGGGCAGTAACCGTTCTTCTCCCGGTGGAGGTACTGCTGGTGGTACTCCTCCGCGATGAAGAACGGTCCCGCCGGGCGCCCCTCGGTGGTGATGTCGCCGAAGTGGTGACGTCGCAGGGAGCCCTGGTAGGCCTCCCGGGTGGACCAGTACACGGTCTCCTGTTCCGGGGTCGTCCAGTACACGGCCGATCGGTACTGGGTGCCGAGATCGTTGCCCTGCCGGTTCCCCTGGGTGGGGTCGTGGCGTTCCCAGAAGACCTGGAGAACCTGCTCGGTGCTGATCCGGTCAGGGTCGTAGGCGACGAGCACGGTCTCCGCGTGACCTGTACGGCCCGTGCAGACTTCCTCGTAGGTGGGGTGCGGCGTGTGGCCCCCCGCGTACCCCGCGGCGGTGGCCACGATCCCCGGGGTCTCCCAGAACGCCTTCTCGGCGCCCCAGAAACAGCCGAGGGCCAGATAGATCACCTGCGTCCCCTCGGGCCAGGGACCCGTGAGAGGGGTTCCGAGAACCGCGTGCTCCGCGGGGACCGGGGCCGGGACCGGCCGGTCGTCATCGAATGCCACGTTGTCTCCTTCTGAGGGATACCACCGACAACACCACGCCGGGTCCGGTGGTTCCCGTCGTCATCAGGGGGACGTCGCGGTGGGGCTCTCCGCGCCCCGGCCGTTCCCGGGGCGGCTTCGGGAGTCCGGCGCCGTGGACCGGTCGGAGGTCGCGGACCGGTCCGACGGTTGGGAGCGGTCGGACGGCGCGGACCGGCCCGACGGTCTGGGCGGCGCGGGGTGAGACGGCGGGGTGGGCGATGGTGGTCTGCGGGACGCCGTCGTCTGGGGACGGGACGACGTGGGCTGAGGCGGCGCGGGGTGGGACGGCGTCGTGGCCGAGGTCTTCGGGGGGTTCTTCGTCCGGGGCGA
>JAUPKQ010000128.1 GCA_030837345.1 Actinomycetota bacterium
CCATGAGCGCCGAAGCCGGGGCGCAGCTGGGCGTGAGTGCATCATATGCCGTCTTCATCACGTTCGACGGTGAAGGTAACCGTGACTGTCTGCTGCATCGACACATTGCAGCAGTGCCGCAAGGCGAGTGTACGCAAAAACTTTACTAGTTCTGTGGATTGCAGCACTGCTGAAACCCGGCGTTGTAGGAGAATTTTCCTGATCACTGCCTGGTGTTCGAACCACGGCGACCGCTGCCTCGGGCTACCCGGAGTGGTGCAGCGGCTGTCCCCGTCGGCGATCTCACCCCGGGGGCGCCCGGCAGAGGATCTCCCCGGAGGACCTCCTGCGGGATATACTGCCGGGCAGCTCGATATATACGAGGTGGTGGGTATGCCGAAGGTTCTGATCGACATCGACGAGGAAGCCCTGGCCGAGGCAGCGGTTCTGCTGGGGACGACCACGAAGAAGGACACCGTCAACCGGGCCCTGCAGGAGACGGCGCGGCGGCTACGCCGGGCGCAGGGGCTGGCGCGCCTTGCTGAACTGGGCGAAACCGGAGCCTTTGACGAGCTGCTCGATCCGGCGGCCCGCCGCCCGTGAGCCCGTTGCGGTATCTCCTGGACACCAGCGCGTTGGTCCGGCTCCTTCGCCAGCCCGCCGTGCGCGTCAGGTGGGAGGAACAGATCACGGCCGGTCTGGTCGCCGTCTGCCCGATCATCGAACTGGAGTTCCTGCACACGGCGCGGTCCAAGGCCGATCGCGACGAACTGGTCAGCCTCTTGGCCGCGACGTTCTGCTGGGTTCCCGTGCCGGACCGTGCCTTCACCCGCGCGACCGAGGTCCAGGCTGACCTCACCTCCCGGGGGACCCATCGCTCGGCCGGCCCGGTCGATCTGCTCGTGGCGGCGACTGCGGAACTGAACTCCCTCGTCCTGGTGCACTACGACCGTGACTTCGACCAGATCGGTGAGATCACCGGCCAGGACCTCACCTGGGTGGCGACGCCCGGTTCTATTGACTGACCTCTGAAGCGGAGCGGAACGTCCGGCAGAGGATCTCCCCGGACGGGAGGGAGATCCAGGCGTCCTCGTCGGCGGCCCAGCGCCGCCATCCGGCGGCGATCCGCCGCAGGTCGGCGGCCGTCGCCAGATGGGTGTCGACGAGTTGACGGGTCAGCGCCGAGTCGAGGATCCGGTCGGCCCAGGTGGTGCCCCACCAGTCGCGGCTCACCGGGTCGGCGAAGCACCAGGTGGACGACGTCGCCGTCACGTCGCGGAAGCCCGCGGCCCGGGCCCAGGCCAGCAGCCGCCGTCCGGCGTCCGGTTCGCCGCCGTTGGCCCGGGCGACCTGCTGGTAGAGGGACATCCACTCGTCCAGCTCTGGCAGGAGCGGGTACCAGATGAACCCCGCGTAGTCGCCGTCGCGGGCCGCCACGAGACCGCCGGGAACGGCGAGGCCTGCCATGGCCCGCAGCGCGGCGACCGGGTCGGACAGGTGCTGGAGTACCTGATGGGCGTGGACGACGTCGAACCGCTCCGCCGGCGCGTAGGTGCCGAGATCGTTGACCGTCCACTCGACGAGGGAGCCGTCCGGCCGGGCGGCGGCTCGCGCCACGACCTCGCCCACGGGATCGAGCCCGACGACCCGCCCTGGCGCGAGCCGCTGGGCGAGATCGATCGTGATGCTCCCTGGGCCGCAGCCGACGTCGAGCAGCGACATGCCCGGGCGCAAGGACGGCAGCAGGTAGGCGGCGGAGTTCTCCGCGGTCCGCCAGCCGTGGGCCCGCAGGACGGGTTCGGTGTGGCCATGGGTGTACACGGCGCGTTCGGACATGACGGCCTCCTTCGTGTGACCTGCACGGTACGCGCCAGTGTCCGCATCGCGATACCGGCATCTCGTAATATGAGATGCGCGACTGTGGGGCGACCTTGGGGCGACCGCGACGGTCACCGTCCGGAGGTGTTGAGAGAGGCGGTGCACGTCGTCGGCCCCGGTCCCTTCCCGGTGAGGGGAGGGGCCGGGGCCGGTCGGTCAGGGGGTCAGCCGCAGGTCGCGCCGTTGAGGCTGAAGGACGACGCCGCACCGGTGCTGCCGGTGGTCGTCGCCTGGAACCCGACGGTGGTCGTGGCGCCGGGTGCCAGCGTGCCGTTGAAACCGACGTTGGTGGCGGTGACGGTGCCACTGGACGGGCTGTACGAGGCGTTCCAGCCGCTCGTGATCGTCTGGCCGGAGGGCAGGGAGAACGTGAGTTTCCAGCCGTTGATCGCGGTGTCGCCCCGGTTCGTGATGGCCAGGTTCTCGGTCAGGCCGTTGTTCCACGCGTTGACCGTGGCGGTCACCGAGCAGTTCGTCGGAGGCCTGGTCGGCGACGTGGTGGGGGTGACGGTGGGCGTCACCGTGGGGGTGACGGTGGGGGTGACGGTGGGGGTGACGGTGGGCGTCACCGTGGGGGTGACGGTGGGCGTCACCGTGGGGGTGGGGGTGGGCGTCGTGCTGGTGAACAGGGCGAGGAACTTCGCCGCTTCGGCCCCGGTCCAGGTGCGTGCCCCGTCGTACCCGGTCTGGCCGTCCACCGGGGACGCCGTGTGGTCGCCGTCGAAGGCGGCCCACCACACCGGATAGTCGGACTTGCACCCGGAGTACGCCGTGACGATGTGCCGCAGGCTTCCCTGCGAGGGCTCGGGCGGGTTCTGCGCGGTGCACCCGTTGTTCTTCACGAACTTGTCGCGCAGGGACCGCCCGTTGGAGATGTTCAGCACGCCGTCACGAATGCCGTGCATGCCGAAGTACGCGACCGGCTGGGTACCGCCGGTGCAGCCGCTCAGGGTGGCGCCGGAGAAGACGACGACGCCCCTGAAGATGTTCGGGTACTGGCAGGCGAGGGAGTAGCTCATCGCGCCGCCGTAGCTGAACCCCATCGAGAACACCAGGGAGGTGTCGACGCACAGGTCGTTCTCGATCGCCGTGAGGACGTTGGTGATGAACGTGCCGTCCTGGCCGCCGGTGTTCGCCCAGCCCTTGTTGAGGCCCTCAGGTGCCACGAGGATCGCATCGCCGTTCGAGGCGGCCTTCTGGCCGTAGAATCCCCAGTTGCCGTTCGCGACGTCGGCCGCGGTTCCATCCATCCAGTGCAGGCCGAAGATGAGGCGGTAGGGGTGGTTGCGGTCGTAGGAACTCGGGACGTCGAGGATGTAACTGCGGTTCTGTCCGCCGCTCGTGATGGTGCGCGTGCCGCTCTTCAGCGTCGGAGTCTTTCCGCAGCCGGTGCTCGCGCCGGAGCCCGCCGCGGCG
>JAUPKQ010000129.1 GCA_030837345.1 Actinomycetota bacterium
GCGGGATCAGCCGAGCTCGTCGACCAGGCGGTCGGCGAGGCCGGTGTACCCGGCGGGCGTCAGGTCGAGAAGGCGCTGCTCGACGTCGTCCGGCAGGCCCAGGCCGTGGATGAACTCCCGGAGCACGGCGGCGTCGATCCTCCGGCCCCGGGTGAGCTCCTTGAGGCGCTCGTAGGGCTGCTCGAGACCGTGGACCCGCATGACCGACTGGACGGCCTCCCCGAGTACCTCCCAGGTCGCGTCGAGATCGGCGGCGAGCGCTGCCGGGTCGGCGTCCAGGCCGGCCAGGCCGCGCCGGACGTTGTCGATCGCGAGGAGCGAGTGCCCGACGGCGGGACCGATGTTGCGCTGCATCGACGAGTCGGTCAGGTCGCGCTGCATCCGGGACGTGACGAGCGTCGAGCCGAGGGTGTCGAGGAGCGAGCAGCTCACCTCGAGGTTCGCCTCGGCGTTCTCGAAGCGGATCGGGTTGACCTTGTGCGGCATCGTGCTCGACCCGACGGTTCCCTGGCCCCGGACCTGGGTGAAGTAGCCCAGCGAGACGTAGGTCCAGACGTCGGTGCACAGGTTGTGCAGCACCCGGTTGAACCGGGCGAGGTCGGAGTAGAGCTCGGCCTGCCAGTCGTGGCTCTCGATCTGGGTGGTCAGGGGGTTCCACACCAGGCCCAGGCCCTCGACGAACGACCGGGAGACCGCGAGCCAGTCCGTGCCGGGAGCTCCGGCGACGTGGGCGGAGAAGGTGCCGGTCGCTCCGTTGATCTTCCCGAGGTACTCGCCACGCTCGATGCGGGCGATCTGGCGCCCGAGCCGGTGGGCGAGGACGGCGATCTCCTTGCCGAGCGTCGTCGGCGTCGCGGGCTGGCCGTGGGTGCGGGCGAGCATCGGGAGGGCCCGGTGGGCGCGGGCGAGATCGGCGACCTCCGCGACCAGCGTGCGGGCGGCGGGAAGCCAGACCTGCTCGACGGCGCCACGCACCATCAGCGCGTAGGCGAGGTTGTTGATGTCCTCGCTCGTGCAGAAGAGGTGGATGAGCTCGGCGACGTCCGCGAGGGAGGTGCCTTCGATCCGCCGCTTCAGGTAGTACTCGACCGCTTTGACGTCGTGAAGGGTCACCCGCTCGATCTCGGCGAGCTCGGCGACGTCCGCTGCCCCGAAACCGCTGACGACGGCCCGCAGCCGTGAGATCTCGTCGTCCGCCAGCGGCCGGCCACCGGGCACGGCTCCCGTCGAGGTGAGGTGGATCAGCCACTCGACCTCGACCCGGACCCTCTCCCGGTTGAGCGCCGCCTCGGACAGGTGCTCGGCCAGGGGCGCGACGGTGGCACGGTACCGTCCGTCGAGCGGTCCGAGCGGGACGTCGCCCAGCGAGGGAGCGGAGGCCGAGGGGGCGGAGGCCGGAGTCACGAAGGTCGGGTCGGTCACGGGCTCCATGTTCCCACGGGCACCGTCGCCGTCCGCCTGGGGCGCCGTCGATGTTCCCCCGAGGGGCACTGTCGGTGTTCCCCCGAGGGGCACTGTAGGTGTTCCCCCAGGGGGCTTTCGGGCGCAGCGGCTTCTCGCCATGACCACATCGACGTGTGAGAGTGAGAACGCGACCGATTCCCCTCCGGACAGCCACTGACTCGGGGCCGGTGTGGGGCCCGGGGCTGGTTGTTGAAGGACGACAGATCGGACGAATCGAATCACATCCGTCATTCCCGGTCCTGATCATCCCTCGTGTCCACTGTGTGCAACCCGGGGATCGGTATGAGACCCGTTGGTCTGGCCGTGCAGGCTCAACGTGTGCAATGACCGTCGCAATCGCGACGGTCATTGCACACGTTGAGGGCACTCGGCCAGAATGGCGGGTCGGGTATCTGGTATCCGGATCGGTTGGGCTGCTCCTCCGTGATACCACCCCGACGGTGTGGCTCGATGCGTACCTGACGTCGGCTCGAGGTGGCAGATCACTTGGTAGCGGTCATCTCGTGCATGCCGGAACGCCACAGTGTCCGATCCCTCGCCAGGGGCACCTCACCGGATACCGGGTGCGGGCTACGGGGTGCGGGGCGCCGGGTACCGGGCGCCTGACCTGTCCTTCTGGTGTCCCGCGCCAGAGATCCGCTCGGCAATTTGGCCGACTGAGGTGCGGCGAGAGCCGGGCGGCCGGTCTCGATCACGGGCGAGACTGTCGGTGGGATGCGGGAGAGTGGCTGCATGTCCCAGACGGACCCCGTTTCATCGCCCGGCAGCCGGGCGGCCCCCGGCAGCCGGGCGGTGTCGGGAAGGCAGCGCGGCAGCCGGACGGCGTCCTCCGTGACGGTCCAGGCGATGGTGACGGCCGCGATCGCAGGGTGCGCGTCGTTCGCGCTGTACCTCGCCCTCGGTTGGGTGCGCTTCTCCACCGGCGCTTCGGGCAACTACGACCTGGGGATCTTCGCTCAGGCCGCGCGGTGTTGGGCGGCCGGTGAGCTGCCCGGCTCCGCGATCCGCAGCGTCGACAGCCTCTTCGCCGACCATTTCAGCCCGGTGACCGTCCTGTTCGGGGCCGGCTGGGCGGTGTGGCCCGACCCCCGGTCGCTGATCGTCGTCCAGGCGCTGGCGATGGGCCTCGCCGTCGCCCTGGTCACCCTGGCCGCCGCCCGTGTCCTTCCCCCGGCCGGGGCGGGAGCGCTCGCGGTGGGGGTGGCCCTGGCGAAGGGCATGGTCTCGGCGGCGTCGTTCGACGTCCACGAGACGGCGCTCGGGACTCCGCTGATGGCGGGACTGTGCTGGGGCCTGCTTGAGCGGCGTCCCCGGGTGGTCGCCGGGTGCGCGGCCGGGCTGTTGCTCGTCAAGGAGGATCTCGGGCTCACCGTCGCCGCCGCCGGAGTCGTGGCGTGGTGGCTGACCCGCTGCCGCCGGCAGGTGGCCGGGCTCGTCGCGCTCGGCATGGTGGGGTTCGTCGTCGCGAACGGCGTGGTGGTCCTCGTGTCCCCGGACCACCGCAGCCCGTACCTCCAGTTCCTCCTCGGGGCGACGGGGAACCCGCAGGGGCTCGCGGGATCCGTGGCCCCGGGCGGCGTGCGGTGGGCGCCGTTCGTGCTGTTCGCGCTGACGGCGGGGGTGGTCGGTCTCCGTTCGCCGGTGGCTCTGCTCGCCGTTCCGACCCTCGCCTGGCGGGCCGTCTCGTCCAACACCTCCTACTGGCAGACCTACTTCCACTACGACGCGCTGCTCGTCCCCATCGCCGCGTTCGCGCTGCTCGACGTCCTGCGCCGGACGCGTTCGGAGCCATGGGTGCGTTCGGAGCCATGGGTGCGTTCGGAGCCAGTGGTGCGCTCGGGGGCACGGGCGCGGCGGGCGCTCGTGGCGGTCGCGGTCGTCGGGGTGGGTTGGGCGGCGGGGATGGGGACGGCGAAGGTGGTGTCGTGGAGGCCGTGGGAGCCCGGTCGCTACGTGTCGGCTCCCCAGCTTCAGGACGCGGCCGCGCTGGTGGAGGGGCTGCCGCGCGACGCGCCGGTCGTCGTCCAGCAGGATCTCGGGCCGGCGGTGCTCGCGCGGGTCGACGTCCGGATGCTCACGAGCACGGTGCCCGCCGACGGGCGCTGGGTCCTCCTGACCCCGGCCGGTGACCGGCTCGGCGCTCCCGAGGACCTCAAACGGGCGTGGCTGGCGCGGCAGCGGGAGCGGCCGGGGGTGACCGTCACCGCTCGTGGGGAGGTCGTGCTCGTCCGGCTCCCGGCGGGCGAACCGG
This sequence comes from Actinomycetota bacterium, assembly GCA_030837345.1. Taxonomy (GTDB): domain Bacteria; phylum Actinomycetota; class Actinomycetes; order Actinomycetales; family Kineosporiaceae; genus JAUPKQ01. The sequence continues at coordinate 3,716 of JAUPKQ010000129.1, forward strand.
TGGTGCTCAGCCGGCCAGGCTCAGGGCCAGCCGCCGGCGCAGCCACGCCGTGAACTCGGCGGGCGGCAACGGCCGGGAGAGAAAGAACCCCTGCATCAGGTCGCAGTCCATGCCGGCGAGGTGGTCGATCGTCCGGTGGTCCTCGACGCCCTCAGCGATGATCTCCAGGCCGAGGTTGCGGGCGAGGTCGATGACGGAACGGACGATGCTGGCGGCCGAGGGGTCGTCCGCCATCGGCAGCACGAACGACTTATCGATCTTGATTTCCCTCACCGGGAGGCGCTGGAGGTAGGACAGCGAGGAGTACCCCGTCCCGAAGTCGTCGATCGAGAAGGTCACCCCGGTCCGCGCCAGTTCGTTCAGCATCGCGATCATGTGCTCCGGGTCGGACATGATGCCGGTCTCGGTGATCTCGAACGTCAGCCGGTCGGGGGACACCCGGTGGCGTTGCAGCAGGGCGTGGACCTTCGCGGGCCACTCTCGGTCCAGCAGCACCTGCACCGAGAGGTTGACGGCGACCTTGAGGTCGAGATCGGTGTTCTGCCAGGCCCGGCACTGCTCCAGGGCGTGGTCCAGCACGTAGTGGGTGAGGTGGCCGATCAGGCCCGTGCGCTCCGCGATGGGGACGAACTCCTCGGGGGAGATGTCACCGAGATCCGGATGGTTCCAGCGGACGAGGGCCTCCACGGTGACCACCCGCTGGTCGTGCACTTGCGCGATGGGCTGGTAGTGGACCTCCAGCCGCTCGTTCTCCAGCGCGCCCCTCATCTCCCCGGCGAGTTGCAGGTGCAGCGGGCTGCTGCCGTGGACCTGGCTGTCGAAACGGGTGACGTGCTCGCGGGCCCGTTTCGCCGCGTACATCGCGACGTCGGCCCGCTGCAGCAGGATCGCGAGGTCGTCCCCGTCGTCCGGGCAGATCGACACCCCGATGCTCGCGCCGACCTCCAGCAGGAGTCCCGCGAGCCGGATCGGGTCGGTGACCTCGTCGTGCAGCAGGGTCGCGAAGTCCAGCACCTCCGTGGGCGACGTGATGCCCGGCAGCAGGACGGCGAACTCGTCGCCGCCGAGCCGTGCCACGAGCCCGCGATCGGCGACGACCGACCGCAGCCGGGCCGCGACCTCCTCCAGCAGGGAGTCACCCATGTGGTGGCCGAGGGCGTCGTTGACCTCCTTGAACTGGTCGAGATCCATCAGCAGGACGGCGAAGGGCGCGGCGCCGTCCCGGAACCGCTCCAGCGTGCTCTTGAGGGTCCGCGAGAACAGCAGCCGGTTGGGGAGGCCGGTGAGCGGGTCGTGCAACGCCTCGTACTCGCGGGCGAGGGCCTGCTCGTGCAGTTGCTCGATCAGCCGGCCGTTGTCGATCGTCACTCCGGCCTGGGCCGCCAGGGTGCTGAACAGGCGGGCGTCGTCGTCGTCGAAGGTGCTGACGCCTCCGAGCCGGCCCGCGACCAGGAGAGTGCCGATCAGCGCTCCGCCGCTGACCAGGGGCGCGACGAGCAGGTCGTCGACCCTCACCTGGTCCAGGGCGGAGCGCAGCACCGCGTCCGGGGTGTTCCGCGGGACGACGACGGTCTCCCGGCACTTGGCGACGCGCCAGCGGACGGAGTAGGGAAGCTCCCCGACGTCCGCGTCCGGCGGGCTGGAGACGGTCTCCGTCAGGCCGCCCCCGGACGCGGCGTTCAAGGTGACCATCGCCACCTCGGCGCGGAGGAGGCGCCGCGCCTCGTCCAGCACGCCCGCGATCGCCTGTTCGGGGCGCAAGGCCTGGCTGGTCGAGCTCGTGAAGTCATAGAGGATCTCCAGGCCGGAGAACCGCTTCGCCAGGCGTGCGTACTTCTGGTACCCGACGACCAGCAGAGCCGCCACGAACAGCAACGGGATCAGGGCCCAGTGCCGGTCGCGGAGCAACGCGGCGGTGATCCCGGCCAGACCGGCGTTCCCCAGCGCGGTGACCAGCCCCGTAGCGATCACCGGGGTGAGCGTCATCCGGCCGCCGTGGAGGCGGATCGCCGTCCACACCGCGACGGCCCCGAACACGGCCGTCGCGCAGACCCCGGTGAGCGCCGCCCCCCACGCCGCGGCGTCCGTCCGCCCGGGGACGCCGCCGAGCACGTGGAACACGCTGAGGGCGAGACAGCTCTCGGCCATGAAGAGGCTGAGGTTGAAGGCGAGCTTTCCCGGTGGTTGCCGCTCCCGCACCACGAGGACCACCATCTCTCCGACCATGCGGGCGGTGATGAGTTCCGCGGGGTCCGCGAGCATCAACGCCATCACGAAGGGGATCTCGCTCAGGGAGAACGTGTGGGCGTCCTGGTTGACCTCCATGTGGAACACGAACAGCTCCGCCACGGCGAACAGCGGGACGAGGTGCCACCACCGCAGCACGGCGGTGCCCGGGGGGAGCCGGGGGAAGGGCCCGGCGAGGGCGGCCGGCAGGAGCAACCCGCCGAGGATCAGCAGGCCCACGGTGAGGACCGTCGTCCACAGCCAGGACGGTGGCCGTCGTCTGCCCTCGCTCACGAAGTTCCCCCGGTCATGGTCGCCCGGTCTAGTCCCAGTCCATGGTCGACCAACGGCTGCCGCTCCAGCGTGAGCCCGTCCACCGGCTCCCGTTCCAGCCGTCGCCCGACCAGCGCGAGCCGTCCCAGCTCATGCCCGACCAGCGGCTGCCCGACCAGCGGCTGCCCGACCAGGAGGTGCCGGACCAGTCGCCGTTGCTCCACCGGCTGCCGGACCAGTCGTCGCCCGACCATCGGCTGCCGTTCCACGTCCCGCGGTTCCAGGCGCCGGCCCGCGACGCCGCGGCGGACATCGAGGCACTGTCGTAGGGCTTGCCGAAGATGTCCTTCTCGCCGCGCAGGACCACCTCGCCGTCCTGGACGTACTCCCCGGCCCGGCTCTTGTCGAGGTCCCCGTCGCCGAGGCTGCTGGGCCACCCCTGGGCACCCCCGGACGGCGTCGCCTCGCAGGCGCGGGCGAGGTTGACGATCCCGTGGCCGCTGTACTTCTCGGCCTTGTGGGCGTTCTGCTCCTTGCGCGGCAACGGTGTCGCGGTGCTGCCCAGCAGGTGCTTGATCGCGTCCGGGGTGGCGTCCGGGTCCTTCTGGAGCAGCAGGGCCGCGCCGCCCGCGACGATCGCCGCGGCCTGGGAGGTCCCGGACCCTCGCTGGTAGCGGGTGCCGACGCGGCCCGTACCCGCCGCCTCGGCGTCCACGAACGATCCGGGGACGCGCAGGCCGATCACGTGGGCGGCCGGGGCGATCACGTCGACCGGCCTGTCCTCGGTGCCGTGCTGGGCGAAGTCCGGGACGCGGTCGTCGGCGGTGTCGAGGGTGCCGAGCGGGTCCTGCCCGCCGGCGGCGATCACATAGGGGTTGTAGGCCGGGTCGGCGAGCTTGCGCGGGCCACGGCCGTCGTTGCCCGCGGCCGCCACGACGACGATGCCGTGCTTCCACGCCTGCTCGGCGGCCTGCGCCAGGGGATCGCGCTCGTACGCCTGCACGCTGTCGGTCCCGAAACTCAGGCTGAGCACGCGGATGTTGAGACCCGGGTCGTGGGCGTGCTGCGTCACCCAGTCGATCGCGGCGATCACCTGTGAGACGTCGACGGCGCCGTCCGCCGCCCCGACCTTGACGTTGACGATCCTCGAATCGGGGGCGACACCGGTGTAGGAGCCGGGGTCCTTCGCGGCGATCAGGCCGGCCATGAAGGTTCCGTGCCCGTGGGCGTCGAGCCCGGTGACGGCCGCCCCCGGGGCGTCGAAGGAGAGGTCCGGGCCGTCGATCACCTTCCCGGGGCCGTCGAGCCCGGGGACCTTCGCCACTCCGGTGTCGATCACGGCGACGTCGACGCCGCGTCCCGTCCAGCCGCGGGCCCAGGCCTCCTCGGCACCGATGATCCGGCTGATCGCCTCGGGCGAGCCCGTGTCGACCGTGCCGCCGTCCGCCGCGCCGGCGGTCCTCTGGTTCCCGCGGGGCGAGCGTTCGGCTGTCGCCGGGGAGACGGCCACCGCCACGGCCACGAGCGCCGCTGCCGCCGTGACCGACGTCACGAGGGCCCGGCGCCGGGAAGGAAAGGAGGGTTTCTTCACGAAGTGCACCACCTGTGGAAGGGAAAGACGTATCAGTATCCGATAGGTCACGCACTGTAGAGAATGGCACTTCCTGGGGTGCTGCGTACCGGTTATCGCGCGAGGATGACCAAGGGCCCGGTGGTATCCGGAGTCGATTACCTCTCGGTAACGAACTGTCACGGGGTGTGCTGGTCACTGTCGGGAGAGGTGGAGGAATCTGTCGTGCGCGGACGGTCTGTTGTGGTGAGCCCTCCCCGAGGTTGCTCGCCGTCACCGATAGGTTGCTTCCTGTGAAGGTCACCGTTCCCGCCGAGATCACTCCGGGCGAGCGTCGCGTGGCGATCCTCCCCGACGTCGTGTCCTCCTACCGGCGCGCAGGCCTTGAGGTGACGGTCCAGAGCGGCGCCGGACGGCACGCGCTCGCCTCGGACGAGGCGTTCGTCCTGTCCGGTGCCGAGGTGGTCGACACCGTTGAGGCGTCGACCGTCGACGTCCTGCTGCACGTCCGGCCGTTGAACCCCGCCGTGGTGAACAAGCTGAAACCCGGGGCCGTCACGATCGGGTTCTGTTCGCCCTCGACCGAACTTAGGACCGTCCGGGCCCTGCGGGACGCCGGGGTGACGTCCTTCGCGATGGAACTCGTGCCACGGATCTCACGGGCGCAGTCGATGGACGCCCTGACATCCCAGGCCCTCGTCGCCGGGTACCGGTGCGTACTCGAGGCCGCCATGCGCCTGCCGCGCTTCTTCCCCCTGTTCATGACCGCGGCGGGCACGGTCCCCCCGGCGAAGGTCCTCGTCCTCGGCGCGGGTGTCGCCGGTCTCCAGGCGATCGCGACCGCGAGGCGGCTGGGCGCCGTGGTCAGCGCGTACGACGTCCGGCCCTCCAGCGCCGACGAGGTCCGGTCGATGGGGGCGGCCTTCCTCGACCTCGGTCTCGACGCGATCGAGGGGACCGGGGGGTACGCCCGGGAGCAGACGGAGGAACGCGCCGCCCGCCAGCGGGAACTGCTCGCCCCCCACGTCGCCGCGAGCGACGTCCTGATCACCACCGCGGCCGTCCCGGGGCGGTCCGCGCCCCTCCTCGTCACGACCGCGATGCTCGGCGGGATGCCGCCGGGAGCCGTCGTCGTCGACCTGGCCGCCGAGTCCGGTGGCAACGTCGAGGGCACCCGTCCGGGCGAGGAGGTCACCGTCGGCGTGGACGGGGGCGAGGTCCGGTTGCTCGGCCTGAAGGACGCCGCGAGCACGATGCCTGTCGACGCCTCCCGGCTCTACGCGAAGAACGTCGCGAACCTGCTGCTGCTCATGACCTCGGACGGCCTGGTCGCCCCGGACCTTGAGGACGACGTCCTCGGCGGGGCCTGCCTCACCCATGACGGAGTGGTGCGCCACGCGCCCACCGCGGCGCTGCTCGACGAGACGGAGGCCTGATGTCCGGGGTCGCGTTACTGACGATCTTCGTCCTGGCGGTGTTCGTCGGGTTCGAGGTCGTGTCCAAGGTGTCGACCACGTTGCACACGCCGCTGATGTCGGGGGCGAACGCGATCCACGGCATCATCCTGGTCGGGGCGGTGATCGTCGCGGGTGAGGCCCACACCGGGTTCGAGCTCGCGGTCGGCCTGCTCGCGACGGTCCTGTCGACCGTGAACCTCGTCGGAGGGTTCGTCGTGACCGATCGCATGCTGGAGATGTTCAAGGGCCGGACGTCGAGGGGAGGCCATCGGTGAGGCTCTCCGGCCATGCCGTCGAGGTCGTCTACCTGATCGCGGCCATCTGTTTCATCCTCGCGCTCAAGGGGCTGTCGTCCCCGCGGACGGCGCGGCGCGGCAACCTGATCGGTGCCGTCGGCGCCGTGGTCGCCCTCGTCGCGGTCTTCGCCGCGAAGAGCAGCGACTTCGACCACGTCCCGGCGATCCTCGTCGCGATCGGTGTCGGTGCCGTGATCGCCGTACCGGCTGCCCGCAGGGTCCAGATGACCCAGATGCCGCAGCTCGTGGCCCTGTTCAACGGGGTGGGCGGCGGTGCGGCGGCCCTCGTCGCGCTGCTGGAGCTCGCTGCGTACTCGCAGACCGCCGGCGCGCGCCACGACCTCCTGAACCAGGCCGCGATCGCCTTCACCGTCCTGGTCGGGTCGGTGTCGTTCTCCGGATCCGTCGTGACGTTCGCCAAGCTCCAGGAGATCATGACGACCCGGCCGGTGATCCTGCCCGGGGCGGCGCCTCTGCTGCTCGCCGGGCTCGCGGTGTCCGCGGGGCTCGGGACCGGGGTGTACGCGACGGCCAACCCCGTCCTCGGGGTCCTCCTGATGATCGCGGCCCTGACCGTCGGCGTCATGATCGTTCTGCCGGTCGGCGGGGCCGACGTCCCGATCGTCATCTCCTTGCTCAACGCCTTCACCGGGCTGACGGTGGCGGCCGGCGGTTTGGTGCTCCAGAACACCCTGCTGCTCGTCGCGGGCACCCTGGTCGGTGCCTCCGGAACGATCCTGACCCGGCTGATGGCGGCGGCGATGGGACGCCCGGTGACGGGCGTGATGTTCGGCGCTCTCCGGGGAGGCTCGACGGCGGGGTCGACGGCCGTGTCCGACCGGCCGGTGCGTACGGCCGGGCCCGAGGACGTCGCCGTCCTGCTCGCCTACGCGCGCAAGGTGGTCGTCGTCCCGGGGTACGGGCTGGCCGTCGCCCAGGCGCAGCACACCGTCCGCGAGCTCGCCGAGGTCCTTGAGGCCAGGGGGATCGAGGTCCTGTACGGCATCCACCCGGTCGCGGGCCGGATGCCCGGGCACATGAACGTCCTGCTCGCCGAGGCGAACGTGCCGTACGAGTCCCTGAAGGAGATGGACGAGGTCAACCCCGAGTTCGCCACGACGGACGTCGTCCTCGTCGTGGGGGCCAACGACGTCGTCAACCCGGCGGCCAAGACCTCCCCCGGCGCCCCGATCTACGGGATGCCGATCCTGGAGGTCTCCGGGGCACAGCAAGTGATCTTCCTGAAGCGGTCGATGCGCCCGGGGTTCGCCGGGATCGAGAACGAACTGCTCTTCGACCCGAAGACCTCGCTGCTCTTCGGCGACGCGAAGGACTCCCTGACGAAGGTCCTCGGAGCTGTCAAGGACCTCTGACGCGTTCGGCGGATAACGGTTGGATCGCGGCCCCGTGCGCGTGAAAGGCTCCTTCGTCGTGAACCGTTACGCGAGGATCTTGCGCCGCCGGGCGGTTCTCCTTCCGTACTTCGCGTCTCTGATCGCCCGGTTCCCCATCTCGATGATGCCGCTGGGCATGGTCCTGCTCGTCCAGAACGATCGGGGCAGCTACTCGGTCGCCGGCGGGATCACCGCGGTGACCGCGATCAGCGGGGCGCTCTCCGGGCCGATCTGGGGCGGGGTGATGGACCGTCGCGGCCAGCTCGTCGTTCTCGTGCCGACCTCGGCGTCCTGCGCCTTCCTGCTCGCGACGTTCGCCCTCGGCACGGTGAACGGCTGGCACGAAGCGGTGCTCGCCGTCCTGGCCGCCGGCGTCGGCCTGACCTTCCCCCCGATCTCCCCGGCGATGCGGGCGGCCTGGCGGGTCCTCCTCCCCGGCGAGGTGGACCGGCTCGCCGCCTACGCCCTCGACGCGGTCGCCGTCGAGGTCATCTTCGTCACGGGCCCGCTGCTCGTCTCGCTGCTCCTCGCCTTCGCCTCCCCGGTGGTCCCTCTGCTCGTCACGGCGGGTTTCCTCGCCGTCGGCGGCGCGGGGTACGCGACGACCCGTGCCGCTCGTTCCTGCCGCCCTGACGGCCCGACAGCCACGGACGGCCCGACAGCCACGGCGACCCCGAAGCCCGTGGACGCCGCGACCCCGGCGACCCCGGCGACCGTGGACGCCGCGGCCGGGGTCTTCCGCGGCGAGTCCCTGCTGCGCGCGGTCGGGGTGCGCATGGTCCTGTTCATCGGCGCGGCGATGGCCATCGGCTTCGGCCTGAACGACGTGGGCATCGCGGCCGTCGCCCAGGAGGAACTCGGCGCCACTTCGATCGTGGGGCTGCTGTTCGCGGCCATCGCCGGTGGCAGCGCCGTCGGTGGCCTCTGGTACGGCTCACGGTCCTGGAACGGTCCCGAGCACCGGCGCCTGCCCTACTCCCTGGCCGGGTTCTCGGCCGGGCTCGCCGCCGTCGGCCTTCTCCTCGCGACCGGGACCGTCTCGCTGGTCCTCTTGATGCCGCTGTTGTTCCTCACCGGGCTGTGCATCTCCCCGACGACGATCGTGCTCGCCAACCTCGTCGACCGTCACAGCGTCGCCAGCCGGCTCTCCGAGGCCCAGGCCTGGCTCACCACCTCGTTCACCTTCGGCAGCGCCGTGGGGACGGCGACCGGGGGTCTTGCGGTCGACGCCGGGGGACCGGCCCTCGCCTTCGGCTGCGCGGCCGTCGCCGTCGCCGGTGGCCTCGGCGTGGCGCTCTTCGCCGGGCAGCACTGGTCGCACGGTGATGCCCTCCCCGACGACGAGCGGATCGAGTCCGCCGCCTGACAGCGGAGGCGTGTGCGCAGGCGGGGGCGGCTCGCTCAGAGGTCCCGGAGGTTCTCCTCCGCCATGACGGCCTCGTCCAGCCGGGGAGAGATCCGGTACCGGCCGGTCGGTGTCTCGTCGTGCAGTTCCCCGAGGACCGAGGCGACACGGACCGCGCCGACGCGGTCGCCCCACTCCAGCGGGCCCGACGGGTACGACGCCCCGAGCAGCATGGCGACGTCGACGTCCGTCGCGGTGGCGTCCCCCCGCGCGACCAGTTCCACCGCCTCGTTCACCAGCATCGCCACGGTCCGGGCGACGATCCCCCCGGCGGAGTCCCCGATGACGCTCACCGCCGCGCCGCTCGCCTGGCACACCCCGATCGCGCCGTCGAGGACCGTCGGATCGACGTCCCGGGGGGCCATCAGCACGACCCGGCGGCAACCGGCCGGATCGTGCGCCCAGTCGAGCAGGACCACCCCGCCCGGCGCCTCGAGCGTCCACGACCGTGCCGTACTGCCGTCGGTCACCCGCAGCAGCCCGCCGCCGGGGAGCTTCAGGCCGGGGAGTTCCTCACCGAGCTGGTCCTCGCTGAGATCGAGCCGCTCGATCCCGACCCCGCCCGCCTCGATGCGGTCGAGGAACGGCGCCATCGGCCCGAAGTCGTCGTCCACGAGCTGGACGACGGGAGGGGCCGGACGCCGGGGGGCCGTCAACGGGTCGGCGTCGAGCGCCTCCCCCTCCGGTGTGTACGCGAAGATCCCACGACTGGTCCGCCGTCCGAGGCGACCGGTGTCGACGAGCCGCTGCTGGAACACGGTCGGGGCGTACCGGGGATCGTGGAAGGTCTGCTCCCACACCCCGCGAGAGACCTCCAGGTCGACGTCCTGCCCGAGCAGATCGGCGAGCTCGAAGGCCCCTTTCCGGAAACCTCCCGTCTCCCGGAGCACCGCGTCGATCGTGGCCGGGTCCGCGGCCCGGGACTCCGCGACGCGCAGGGCCTCGCCGAAGAACGGCCGCGAGATCCGGTTGACGACGAAACCGGGTGACGAGCGGCACAGCACCGGGGTCTTCCCCCACGACCGGACGAGGTCGACCGCCGCGTCGACGACCTTCGGCTCGGTGGCCTCGCCCCGCACGACCTCCACCACCGCCACCTGCGGAACCGGGTCGAAGAAACGGAGGCCGACGAGCAGCTCCGGCCGCCCGAGCCCCGCGGCCGTCCTCGTGACGGAGGCCGAGGACGCGCTGGTCGCCATCAGCACCTCATGGCCGACGCCCTGCTCCACGGCCGCCTCGATCGCGCGCAGCAGATCCGGGTCGGTCTCCCCGCCCTCGTCGACGGCCTCGATCACCACCCCGCACCCGGTGAGGTCCGCGACGGCCGTCACCGGGTGCAGACGGCCCGCGACGAACCGTGCCTCGGCGGCGTTCAGGTGGTCGGAGCTGACGTCCCGCGCCAGCTGCTGCCGGATGCGCTCGACACCCCGGACGGCGACTCCCGGACGGCCGTCGAGGATCCGGACGTTGTGGTGCGCCCGGGCCGCGACCTCGGCGATGCCCGTCCCCTTCGGTCCCGCTCCGACGACGGCCACGTCCACGTCGGCGGTCAGCTGTTCCACGGGATCGAGCCTTCCACATCCGGAGGCCTGTCATCGGTCCGCTTCCGGCCTGCCGGCGGTCCGCTGCCGGCAGGCCCCCCGCCGGGAACACACCCTAAGCTGGTCGCCATGACCGACCGGCCCGTTCTCGACGTCGTCGAGCAGCGGGTGCTCGGCTGCCTGCTGGAGAAGCAGGTCACCGTCCCCACGACGTACCCGCTGACGCTCAACGCCCTTCGCACCGCGTGCAACCAGACGTCGAACCGCGACCCGGTGACGGATCTCGACGACCGCGCCGTCGAGACCGCGGCGAGGGCGCTGCGTGACCGGGGCCTGCTGCGCATCGTCTGGGCGGACACCGGCCGCCGCGTCCTCAAGCACCACCAGACCCTCACCGAGGCCCTTCGGCTGGAGCCCGACGGGCACGCCGTGATCACCGTGCTGCTTCTGCGCGGCCCTCAGACCGTCCGTGAACTGAAGGTCCGCACCGAGCGGCTGCACCTCTTCACCGGCAAGGAGGACGTCGAGGCCTGCCTGGACCGTCTGGCGGGGCTTCCCGAGCCGCTCGTCCGCCGGTTGGACCGCCGTCCCGGGCAGCAGGACCACCGGTGGGCGCACCTCCTCGGGCCGATGCCGCAGGAGATGGCCGAACCCGCCGTCGAACCCGCCGCCGACCGTGAGCGTCCCCTCGCCGACGGCGCCTCCGTACGGGACGACCGCGTGCGTGAGGTGTACGGCGTCCTCGCCGGGACCTACGCCGAACGGATCGCCACCGAACTCGACGACCTGCCGTTCGAGCGCTGGCTGCTCGACCGGGTCGCGGTGGAGGTCGCGGACGGTCCGGTCGTCGACGCGGGATGCGGCCCGGGGCACGTCGCCGCCTACCTCGCCGCGGCCGGTGCGGACGCCTCCGGTATCGACCTCACCCCGGCGATGGTCGACCAGGCACGGGCCCGTTTCCCCGGCGTCCGGTACGACGTCGGTGACCTGATGCGGCTCATGCGGCCCGCGACCGCCATCGGGTGGGCCGCCGTCCTCGGCTGGTACTCGCTGATCCACCTGGCGGGGTCGGAGTTCCCCACCGCGGTCGCCGCTCTCGCCCGCCCGCTCGTCCCCGGGGGCCTCCTCGTTCTCGCCGGGCACGCGGGACGCGACGTCCGCCGGGTCACCTCGTGGATGGGCCATGACGTCGACCTCGACGTCGTCCTCCACGACCCGTTGGACGTCGTCTCCGCCGTCTCCGCCGCCGGTCTGCGGCAGATCGAGTGGTACGTTCGCGGACCGATCGAGGCACGCGAGGAGACCACCGACCGTTTCTACGTGCTGGCCCGGTGTCCGTGACATCCCCCGTCCCGGTCCCGGTACGCGGGGCCGCCACGGTTGCGCCGGTACCGGACCGAGAAAGGACGCGTGTCCTCATCGCCATCCGATCAGCTCCAGGCCGTGCTGGCCGGGCACGGCCTGGAGCGTCCCACCGGGGACCGCGATTCGAAGAGCGCCGGGTCGCCGTGCGATCGTGAGGGACGGAGATCGACGTGGGTCGGTCGACATGGATCGAAGGAGGCATCGTGAGCCTGCATCGTTCATCGGGGGGCACGGTCGGGTCCGGGCCGGGGGAGCTGATCTCGATCACGCCCGAAGAGGCCGGATGGCAGTGGGCCGGTCTGCGTGTCCTCCGGCTGGAGCCGGGGACGCCGACGGTCGTCCGCACCGGGTCCAGCGAGGTGTTCGTCCTCCCGTTGTCCGGTTCCCTCCAGGTGTCGGTCGCGCTCGCGCCGGCGGACGGCGGGACGGGACGCGCCGAGGCCGCGTTCGGGCTGTCCGGGCGGACCAGCGTGTTCACCCGGGTCACCGACTTCGTGTACGCGGGGCGGGACAGTGAGCTGACCCTGATGAGTTCGCGGGGGGCCGAGGTCGCCCTGCCGTCGGCGCGGTGCGAGCGCCGCCTTCCCGCCGCGTACGGCCCCGCGGACACCGCCCAGGTCGAGATCCGGGGAGCCGGGCAGTCCACCCGCCAGGTGACCAATTTCGGCGTCCCGGGAATCTGGGACCACGCGGAGCGCCTCATGGCGTGCGAAGTGATCACTCCTCCGGGCAACTGGTCGAGCTACCCGCCGCACAAACACGACGTGACGGCCCCCTCGCCGGCGGCGAACGAGGAGATCTACCTCTACCGCGTCGCGGGTCCGGATCAGCGCACCCCCGCCCGCGCCGGGTTCGGGCTGCACCACGGGTACACCGGGCCGGAGCACGAGGTGTCCGGTCTTGAGCCGTTCGACCTGGTCGCCCAGGTCCGTGACCTCGACGTCGTCCTCGCGCCGTACGGCTACCACGGCCCCGGCGCGGCCTCACCCGGATACCCGTTGTACGCCCTCAGCGTGCTCGCCGGGCCGGGCCCGGAGCGGTCGATGGATTCCTGCGACGATCCCGCGCACGCCTGGGTCCGTGAGACCTGGCCGGTGACCGCGGCCGACCCCCGCGTCCCGTTCACCACGGTGGTCAGTTCGGTCGGTTCGACCGGAGCCATGAACCTCGGGCACCTCCGCGACCACCGCTGACGAGGGCCGTCGTCCCAGAGGGGACCTCACCCGGTTTGCCGGTTTCCCTGTTTCTGGGTGTCCGGAATCGGGCGCTCCGCTCCTGTATCGGTGACCTTCTCTGCGGAGGGGATCTCTCAAGGAGGGGTTCCGGACCGCCGAGACGGACAGGGTGAGGTCTCACTGGGTTGGTGCCGCCGCCGGTCTCGCACTCGGTGCGTCGGCCGGGGGCGCCCTGTCCGGGGCCAGCAGCTGGCAGGCAGGTGGCGTCGGCGGGATGTCCGCGGGGGGATGGGCTGTGGGCGCCGGGCTCGGGGCTGTGCTCGGGGTCGCGGCCGTGCTGCTGCACGAGCGGAGCCTCCGCAGGGCCCTGGCCCAGCAGCAGGCCGGAATGATCGCCGCCGTGGAGACGATCGGGGACAAGGTCCTCGCCGACGGCACGGTCGTCGCGGGCCTGCCCCGGCAGCGGGCGGGTGCTTCCGCGGCGGTGCCGGAGCTCGAGACGGTCGGGGCGAGGTCCGGGGAGGGGCAGCTGGAACACGCTGTCACCGGGCTTCTGGTGGCCGCCCGCTCCTCGTTCGAGTCCACCGTCCTTCAGGAACTGGTGAGTCAGGCGGACCCGCTGCACCAGGCGACGCACGACCCCCTGACGGGACTGCTCAACCGCGAGGCGCTGATGACCACCGCCGCGGAGGTCGTCAGCCTCGCTTCGAAGCACCATCCCCTGTCCGTCCTCATGATCGATCTTGATCGCTTCAAGGACGTCAACGACAGCCTCGGGCACGGGATCGGGGACCGGTTGCTCGCCCAGGTCGGGCCCCGGCTCCGGACCGCCCTGCGCCCCGGCGACACCATCGCGCGGCTGGGCGGCGACGAGTTCGCCGTCCTGCTGCCGACCGCCGGTGAGGACGGCGCCCAACTGGTCGCCGAACGGCTCTCCGAGGCGTTGGAGACGCCTTTCGAGGTGGACGGGATGGATCTGCACGTCGAGGCGTCGATCGGGATCGCGGTCAGCCACCGTCCGTCGCGTCCGTCCACGCACACCGTCGAGGGACTTCTGCGCGAGGCCGAGATCGCCATGTACCGGGCCAAAGGCGAAGGTGCCGGCGTCGTTGTCTTCGAACCGGAACACGACTCGGGGCACGGCCGGTCACGTCTGGAACTCTCGGCCGAATTGCGCCGGGCCATCACGCAGTGGCAACTCGTCCTTCACTACCAGCCGGTCGTGGACGTCGTCCAGGGCCGCCTCGCCGGGGTGGAGGCGCTCGTGCGCTGGGAGCATCCCGATCGGGGGCTGCTCCCGCCAGCGATGTTCCTGCCGCTGGCCGAGCAGACCGGGCTGATCATCCCGCTGTCCAAACTGGTGCTCGCCGCCGCGGTGGAGCAGGCTGCGACCTGGTTCCGGGCCGGGTACCCGGTCCAGATCGCCGTCAACCTGTCGCCTCGGTGGCTCCAGCACGCGGATGTGCCCGAGATCGTGTCGAGTGTGCTCTCCCTCCACGACGTCCCGCCCGAACTGCTGCGCCTGGAGATCACCGAGAGCGCGGTCCTGGCCCAGCCCCAGCAGGCCCTCCCACTGCTGAACCGGCTCCGGGAGATGGGGATCGGCCTGTCGCTCGACGACTTCGGGACCGGGTACTCCTCGATGACCCACCTCCGCCACCTGCCCGTCGACGAACTGAAGGTCGACCGTGGCTTCGTGGACGCCATGACCACGAGCCCGCAGGACGCGGTCATCGTGCGGGCGGCCATCGAACTGGGCCACAACCTGGGGATGGACGTCGTCGCCGAGGGGATCGAGAACGCCGACACCCTGGCGGAGATCGTCTCGGCCGGTTGCTCCCTCGCCCAGGGGTACTACTTCGCCAGGCCGCTCCCTCCGGACGACCTCCTCATCTGGGCGAACGAGCGGTTCCCGGGCTTCGGTGTCGACCAGCCGGCGTCACGGCACTCCTGACCGGAACCGGCCGATCAGTCGCCTCCGTCGGAGCCGGAGTCCAGGAAGGCGTTCAACGGGATGCTGACCAGGGTGACGACGACGGCCGCGAGGATCGTGGACCAGAAGAAGGGGCCCGGGTCGAAGCTCACGTGCGCCTGACCGGCCAGCCAGCCCGCCGCCTTCAACATCAAAGCGTTGACGACCAGGGCCATCAAGCCGAGGGTGAGGATGTACAGGCAGCCGGTGAGCATTTTCACGAGAGGCTTGACGACGGCGTTGACGAGGGCGAGCGCCGCACCCACCACCAGCAGAGCCACGAATGACTCCGGGATGGTGCCACCCTCGATCGAGACCTTGGGCACGATCAAGGTCGCCACCCAGATCGCGACGGCGTTGACCACCACGTTCGACAGGAGGCTCAGCATGGAGGGCATCCTTCCTGCGGCGGTACCGCGAGGGCAAGGGGGTCAGGTGGACTTCCGGACGGAGGCGAGGATCTCCGGACCCCGATCGTCCATGACGACGCCGCCGATCTCGATGCCGGCCCAGAGCGCCAGGGGCGCCGTGACGAGGCTCAGCACCAGGCCCAGCCAGTTTGCCGGCGGCCAGCAGCACAGGGCGGCGATCAGCAGGCCGACGGAGGGCGCGGCGAAGGCGGACGCGACGGAGAAGACGGCGCCCTGAGCCAGGGCGGCGCGGGCGCCGCCGCCGCCCGTGCCGTTGAACGGATTGCTCCCCGCCTCCGGGACCGGATACGGCAGGAGGGCCGAGCCGATCGCCGCGGCCCCGATCCCACCGAACAGCCCTGCTGTCCCGGCGCCGAGGCTGGCGGGCCACAACGGGCCGTGTCCGGACAACACAGCACCGGCGACGGAGGCGACGGCCACGAGGGGGAGTCCCACCGCCACCGCCGCCAGTGCCCGGCCCCAGCGGTCGGTCTTCCCCCGGACCCCGAGGAGCAGGTGGGTGGTGAACGCGCTGCCGTCGTACCCGACGTCGTTGCCCGTCGCGATCCCGAACATGATCCCGACGAACGGTCCCATCCCGACGGCGATGATCCTTGAGCCCGTCGACCAGCTGAGAAGGAGCGGCAGGAGCGTGCCCACCACGATTCCGGCCAGCGCGATCAGATAGCGGGGGTCACGTCGCCAGTACCGCAGGGAACGCCCCGCGACCGCCCAGACGGGCCCGTCAGGCAGATGCTCGAGGACGGAGCTCCCCACCCGGGCACGTGACATCCCGCCGCTCGCGGTGTCCGTGAGAGCCCGGTCGAGCAGGACGGTCCAGACGAGGGCGCCGAGCACGACGATCCCGGCCGCGATCCCGAGCCGTGCCACCCCGCGCCAGAGGTGCCCGGTCGCGGCGTCGGCGGGGGCCGCCCACGCCAGGCCCATCGGCGTCCAGCCGAGGGCCGCGTAGACGGCCTCGACCTGGTCGTAGTCGACGTCATGCTCGTCGAGCAGGAGCGGCCACAGCGCGAACGCGGTCAGCAGGACCACCGAGAGCACCGTTCCCAGCTCCCGGAAGCGGCGGGAGGAGATCACGCGGGCAGCCGCCGTCGTCGTCAGGCGGGAGGCGAGGACGCACATCAGTAGCCCGACGGCGGCCGATCCGATCGCGAGGAGCACGGGGACGACGCCGCGTGACCAGGTCACGACGGTCGCCGCCGCCACCAGCGCCGTGGCGAGGCCGGGCACTCCCACGAGACCGGCGAGCAGGAGACCGGGCACCAGACGCCGGGAGCTGACGGGGAGCAGGGCGAACCGGGCCGGGTCGAGCGTCTGGTCGACGCCGGAGATCAGCAGCGGGACGACCGCCCACCCGGTCACGAGCACGGTGCCGGCGGGTACGAGGACGGCGGACGCGAGGTCCACGGGCGCCCAGCGCAGGGCGACCATCCCGGCGGCGCCGGACAGGCCGAGCCCCAGACCGCCCAGGGCCGCGAGGATCAGCCCGATCCGCTGGCTGAGGCTGCCCCGGAGGCTCCCTCGGAGCAGGCGGAGCTTCAGGGAGACTAGGAGCGCAACCACTCGAGGTCCACGGTCTCGGTGGAGGCTCCGACCCGTTCGGCGAAGCGCTGTTCCAGTGTCGCCCCGGCGCGCACGTCGTCGAGAGGGCCCGCCGCGACGATGCGCCCCAGATGGACGATCGCCACGTGGTCACACAGACGCTCGACGAGTTCCATCACGTGGCTCGACAGCACGACAGTGCCTCCGCCCACGACCACCTGGAGCAGGATGGCGCGGATCGCCGCCGCGCTCACCGGGTCGACGGCCTCGAAGGGTTCGTCGAGCAGCAGCAGCTTCGGCGCGTGGATCAGCGCGCACGCCAGGGCGATCTTCTTCGTCATCCCCGCGGAGTAGTCGATGACGAGCGAGTCCCGGTCCTCCGTCAGGCCGAGCGTGTCCAGCAGCTCGTCCGTCCGGTGCAGGACGGTCGGCCGGTCCATCCCCCGGAGCAGGCCGTGGTAGATGACGAGCTCCCGGCCGCTCAGCCGGTCGAAGAGCTTGACGCCGTCCGGCAGCACGCCGATGAGGCTCTTGGCGGTGACCGGGTCACGCCAGACGTCGTGGCCGAGGATGTGGACCGTTCCGGCGTCCGGGCGGAGGAGCCCGGTGGCCAGGGAGAGCGTCGTCGTCTTGCCCGCGCCGTTCGGGCCGAGAAGGCCGTAGAACGATCCCGCGGGAACGGTGAGGTTCAGGCCGGCGACGGCGACCTTTTCGCCGAAACGCTTCCACAAGTCGGTGAGAAGAAGAGCAGCGCCCACGGTCACGTCGTCGACGGTACCGGGATCCGGAGGGGTCCTCGAGAGTTGTCCACAGGTCAGTTCCGTGGGGCACCTGGGATATCCACAGCCCACCCACTTCTTCTGTGGATAAGTTGTGGATGAGTGGGGTGATCGCCGATGCGGGCGCGACGGACCCGCCGGGGGGACGAAGGCGGTGGGGGTGGGGCGGCGTGTCCGCTCCCCTTGGGTCGAGGTGGCACCTACAGTGCCTTGTGTAACTGAATGTAACACTGAGATGACAATCAGTGAAAATCGATGAAATACGACCGAACGGGACCCATGCGCCGCAGCCCTCGTCACCTGGCTGCCCCACCGGATCGGCGGGGCGGGCTCGCCCTGCCGACTCTCCTCTCCGCGGTCGTCTGCGGCAGCTCGGTGCTGGCGATCGCCGTCACCGGCTCCTTCGCCCTGGACGCCGGGGGGAACGACGTCCAGACCTTCGCGAAGGTGATCACGTCGGTGACCGGTAGCGGGATGGTCGTCCCCCGTCCCGAGTCCGTGCCCGTGGAGACGGCACCCCTGCCACCGGCGGCCACCGCGCCGGACCGCACCCTGCACCCGCTGCCCTGAGCCTGCCGGGCGGTCCTGCCGGGCGATCGCGCCGGGCGGAGGGCGGACGCCGCGCGTCGCGGCGGGCTTCGGAGACAACCGGATGCACGGTGCGGGGAGTGGAGCATACGGTCGGCATCGTGTTCCCCGCGGTGGTGGTCTCCGCCGCGATCGTGCCGGGCGGGAGGTTCAGAAGGCGTGACCCGTCGTGACGTCGCCCGGCTGTCCGCGACCCTTCTGGTCACCGTCCTGGCGTTCGCGGCGTTGGCGCTCCTCGTCACCGGCGGAACCGGGCCTTGGGCCTCCTTCGACCAACGGGTGCTCGACGTCGTCCGTGTCCGGGTGTTCCCGCATCCGGAGGTCGTCGTCGCCCTGGAGGTCCTTGCCTTCGTCACCCACCCCAATGCCTGGCGGGCGGTGGCCGCGGTGATCGCGGTCGTGCTCTGGCAGCGAGGCCGTCACGGGATCGCCACCTGGCTGGTCGTGACGATGGCGCTCGGCGGGGTCCTGAGCCCGTTGCTCAAGGCCATCGTCGGACGGGAACGACCGGTCTTCGCAGACCCCGTGTCCTCCGCCGACGGCTACGCCTTCCCGTCCGGTCACGCCCTCGCGTCGATGCTCTTCGCGGCGTGCCTGATCGTCCTGGCCCGTTCCGTCGCCAGAGACGGACGACGATCACCGGCCCGGCGTGCCGTCGCCGTCGGCGTCGTGATCGTCGCCATCACCGGGATCGACCGGATCGCCCTCGGGGTCCACTACGCCAGCGACGTCCTCGCCGGATGGCTCGTGGCCCTCGCGACGGTCACGGTGACGACGATCGCCTTCGGTATCCGGCCGGGGGACGCCGCCCGGCCGCCGACCGCCTCGCCTGGGCCGACGTCCGCACGACGACGGTAACGGCGTGTCGGTCATGGGCGGGATTGATTGCCCTCAACGAATCCCTCTCAAGGAGGGTTCCGTCGGTGGTTCGAGAGATACACCACGGCATGTGCACCTCTGCAAAGATGCAGGTGAGATGCGGGAGCAGGGGGAGGGGAAGGGGGATTTCCGGTTTCGCCCGGCCGGTTCGGTAATCTCCTGCTAGACCTGAGGGTACCTCCCGCCCACGTGGTGCGGACCGTCTGTAACCGGCCTTCATCTGGCTGTGTGCGAAGGAGTTTCTGATGTCATCTCCCGTTCTGCGGAAACCCGTCGTCCTGGCGTGCGCCGCCGGGCTGCTCGCGGGCGGTGGGGTCGCGGTCGTCACGGCGAGGTCCGGCTCCGAAGAACCCGGTCTGCGGGCACAGAACGTCTCAGCGCAGACCGCCTCGAGGAAGAAACCCACGGTGAACACCGCCGCTCCGGCCGCCAGGCCCGGGACGATCCAGCGCGGTGCGATGGTCAGTTTCACGTTCGACGACGGCAAGAAGAACCAGTACGTCAATGCGATGCCGGTTCTCGACCAGGCGGGTCTCAAGGGGACCTTCTACGTCATCGGCGGCGCCGTCGAGGACTGGCCGGAGTTCCGCAGCCAGTACATGGACCCGACCGAGCTCAAGACGTTAGCCAAGAATCACGAGGTGGGTAACCACACCTGGAATCACGGGAACCTCGCGGACCTCGTGAAGGGGAAGTCGGGAGCCGCTGCTCAGGCCGTCCTCGCCACCGAGTTCGACAAGACGCAGAAGGAGATCCAGAAGGTGATCGGGAAGGCGCCGAAAACCTGCGCCTACCCCTTCGGCGGGGTGAACTCCACGGTGGCCGCGGTGGCGAAGCAGCACCTTGCCGCCTGCCGCACCACCGCCTCCGGCCTCAACGCCCCGGGGTCCGACCTGTTCCAGCTGAAGATCTTCTACATGACCTCGAAGACCACCCCGGCCGAGCTCCAGAAGGCGCTGAAGGACGCGAAGCGTCAGAACAAGTGGATGATTCTCTGCTACCACTCGGTGCGGCCGACGGACAAGCCCGAAGACGAGTACGACGTCACGACGGCGGCCTTCAAGAATCAGGTCCAGGCCGTGAAGGCGAGTGGTATCCCCGTGCGGACGGTCTCCCAGGCTCTCGGCCTCGGCTGAGAGCGTCCGGCGCTCGACCGGGCTCGCTCAGGGGTGAATGTCGAGCGAGTTCAGGACCTGGGTGACGCCGGGATTACCCCCGGTCGAGCGCACCTCGATCCACACGGACCCTCCCTGGGTCCCACGCCGGGCAAGGGCCACCTCACTGATGTCGACGCCGTTCCGGCAGGACGTCAGATGTTCGACGAGGCCGTTCCATCCGTGGACCGTCACCGTGCTCGTTCCCTTGGACGTGCACCCGTCAGGGCGGGTCCGCTCCAGAACGGCCCGGGGTTCCGCGTAAGAACCGCGGAAGGCGACGGAGACGGATCGTGACCCCGAGCCCATGCGGATTCCGGCCCGGGAATCCTTCTCCCCCGGGAACGGGATGCTGGTTCGTTCTTCCCAGCCCTCGGGTACCTCGACGCTCATCCTGCCTTCAAGCAACGTCACCTTCTGGTTGCGGTGAGTGAGGGCCCAGCCGGCCCACCCCACGACGGCGAGAGCCAGGATGATCACCGTCACCGCTGCCATCGGCAGGAGCAGCCGGGCGAGGTCGTCCCTCCGCGACGTCGGTAGGTCCGGCGGGCGGAGCGGCGGCCACGCGCCCGGAGGCCGCGGCCCGGGCCCGTGCGAATGCCGCGACGAGGGCACCCGCCCCGGCGGCGGCTGGGCGACCGGCACCCGAGCGACCGTCGGCTGGACGAGCGGCACCTGGGCGAGCGGCGGCTGGACCAGTGGCACCCGAGCGACCGGTGGCGGAGGGACCGCCGACGACGGGAGCACGAGGGGCGTCGTCAGCGGGGGCTGGGCCACGGGGATGGCGAGGGCCGCGCGGAACTGGGCGGCGAAGTCGGGGGCCGTGGGCGTACGGCGGCCGGGATCGGGTTCGGTCGCCCGGGCGAGAACTCCCCCGAGCGGGGTGGGTGGCCACGGGGGACGGACGCCGAGCAACTCGGCGGCGGTCATCGCCAGGGCGTGCACATCGGTCGGCGGGCCGATCTGTTCGGAGAAGTCCGCCTGTTCGGGAGCCGCGTAGCCGCTGGACCCCGTGGGAACCGTGACGCCGGAGGCCCACTGGAGATCTTTCGCGATGCCGAGGTCTCCGAGAAGGACCCGCTCGCCGCCGTCCGGGGTGCCCCGCAGCAGGACGTTGCGCGGTTTGAGGTCGCGGTGGATGACGCCGTGCCGGTGCAGCACGTCGAGGGCGTCGGCGAGGGCGTCGACGACGACGGCGACCGCTGGGGGCTGCCACGGCGGGGGGAGCCGCATCAGGCGTTCGTCGAGGTTGCCCCTGTCGGCGTACGTCATGACGAAGAAGGGCCGCCCGTCAGGCAGCTCGCCGACGTCGTACACGCGGAGCAGATGGTCGCTGTCGACGCGCCGGAGGAGACGCGCCTCGTCCGCGAAACGGCGCCTGATGTCGGCCTGGACCGCGAGGTTCTCGGCCAGGATCTTCACCGCCACCGGGCTGTCCAGCTCGGGGTCGTGGGCCAGCCAGACCGTCGCGAACCCACCCGCGCCGAGCTGTCGCTCGATGCGGAGGCGACCGATCGTGGGGGGCGTGACCACGGCCGTCATCATGCCGCACAGAACCGACGAAGCGGTTCTGAGGGGAGCGACCGCTCTCGTCACCGCCCCGCGACGGGGAGGCCGACCGGGCCGGTGACGGCGGGCGTGAACCATTCCCGAAACCGTGACCGCGGGTCTTGCGGGTGCCGTTCGGCGACAGGTGATAAGCACACATCATGACATCGCCGCTCCGCCCCT
This sequence comes from Actinomycetota bacterium, assembly GCA_030837345.1. GTDB lineage: Bacteria > Actinomycetota > Actinomycetes > Actinomycetales > Kineosporiaceae > JAUPKQ01. The sequence continues at coordinate 25,494 of JAUPKQ010000129.1, forward strand.
GGGACGCTCCCGACATCACGGCATGGCAGAGGCTTCCCCTGCATTCGCTCGCCCACCGGGACGGCGATCCGGGGGTGGCACGGATCGGCCTGGACGGGGACTGGCGTTTCGAGCTGTTCGGAACTCCCGAGGCCGCGTCGGCCCTCGCGCCCACCACCTGGCCCCGGGCCACCCTCGCGGTCCCCGGTTGCTGGACCGTGCTCCCCTTCGACGACAGCCACGGCGTCAACGACCGCCCGCAGTACACCAATGTCCAGATGCCCTGGGACGCTCTGCCCCCGCATCCCCCGGCCGCCAACCCGACCGGTGTGTACGAGCGGGACGTCGACGTCCCGGCGGAGTGGGCGGGACGCCGCGTCGTCCTGCACGTCGGGGCCGCCGAGAGCGTGCTCACCGTGCTGGTGGACGGCGTCGAGGCCGGGATCAGCAAGGACAGTCACCTCGCGGCCGAGTTCGACGTGACGGACGCCGTCCGGCCCGGTGGGCGGTGCGTCGTGCGGCTCGTCGTCGTCAAGTGGTCCGACGCGACCTTCATCGAGGACCAGGACCAGTGGTGGCACGGCGGCATCACCCGCTCGGTCTTCCTCTACTCCACCCCGCGGGTCCACCTCGCCGACGTCCACGCGCGGGCGCTGCTGACGGACGACGGGAGCCGGGGACACCTCGCCCTCACCGTCGACGTCGCGACGGTCACCGACCCGGGGTGGACGGTGCGGGCCCGGATCGACGGGACGGGGACGACGCTCGGCCCGCTGCCCGTCCGGGCTGTGGGCCCGGTGGACTGCCCCGGCGCCGTGGACTGTCCCGGCGTGGAGGGCACCCCCGGTGGGGTGACCCTTGAGGAGACGGTCGAGGTGGGGGCGCTGGTGCATCGGCGCGCCGCGGGGGTTCCGCTGCCGTCGGCGCTGGAGGCGCAGGTCGAGGCGGTGCGGCGGGACCGGCGCGCGACCGCCGCCGGCCGGGTGGAGTTCGGGGCCGACGTCCCGCAGGTGCTCGCCTGGACGCCGGAGACACCGCACCTCTACCGGATCGAGGTCACCCTGCACGATCCGTCGGGGCAGCTCGTCGAGGGGACGAGCCTCCGGGTGGGTTTTCGGACCGTCAGGATCGACGGCAGGACCCTGCTCGTCAACGGCACGCCGTTCCTCCTTCGCGGGATCAACCGGCACGACAGCGACCCGCTGCGCGGCCGGGCGGTGACCAGGGAGTCGATCGTCGAGGACCTGCTCATCCTCAAACGGTTCGGGTTCAACGCCCTGCGCACCTCGCACTATCCGAACGATCCGGTCCTGCTCGACCTCGCCGACGAGTTCGGTCTCTTCGTCGTCGACGAGGCGAACATCGAGTGCCACGCCTACGCGCACGTCCTCGCGGACGACCCGGCGTACCTTCCGGCGTTCGTCGACCGGGTGAGCCGGATGGTCCGCCGCGACAAGAACCATCCGTGCGTGATCGCTTGGTCCCTCGGGAACGAGAGCGGATACGGCAGCAACCACGACGCCGCCGCCGGGTGGGTCCGCCGGTACGACCCGACCCGCCCCCTCCACTACGAGGGCGCGGTGATGTTCGACTGGACCGGGGACCAGACCGCGTCGGACCTCACCTGTCCCATGTACCCGCCGATCGACGCGATCGTCGGTCACACCCTCTCGGGGCTTCAGCGGCATCCGCTGATCATGTGTGAGTACTCGCACGCGATGGGGAACAGCAACGGCAGCCTCGCCGACTACTGGGAGGCGATCGAGTCCGGCCGGGAAGGGCTCCAGGGCGGGTTCATCTGGGAGTTCTGCGACCACGGAATCCTGCAGAGGCGGAGCGACGGGCTCCCGGCCGGCCCGGCCGGGCAGGAGGCCCTGGCGGCGGCCGCCGGCACCGGCCGGGCTCCCGACGGGTACCGGTGGGCCTACGGCGGCGATTTCGGCGACAGGCCCCACGACGGCGCGTTCGTCGCGGACGGCATGGTCTTCCCCGACCGGACGCCCAAACCGGCGATGTGGGAGCACCGTCAGCTGGCCGCTCCCCTGCGCATCCGCCCGGGGGAGCGCTGGGGCGACATCGTCCTGGAGAACCGTCAGCACGTGCGCGACCTCACCTGGCTCCGGGGCCAGTGGCACGTGCTCGCGGACGGCGGCGTGCGCCGTCCGGAAACGGTCCGCAAGGCCCCCGCCGTGCTGGCGGCCGCCCCGCCGCGGGGCCACGCGATCGTCCAGGTGCCGCCGGATCTGCTGGCCGGGCTGGCGACACCTCCGGGGCCCTCAGGGAGCGGCGAGGCGTGGCTGACGCTGCGGGTCGCGACCGCGATCGACGAACCCTGGGCCCCGGCCCTGTCGTCGCTTCCCTCGTGCCAGGTCCTGCTGCGTCCCGAGACCCGGCCGCTGCCGGTGAGGGCGGGCTCCGTGCCGCCCGAGGGACCGGCCACGCCGACGCCCCCACCGGTCGAGCTGGACGGTGAGGGACTGCTCGTGCACCCGTCGTTCGTCGAGTCCCCGCGCCTCGCGCTGTGGCGGGCCCCGACCGACAACGATCTCCTGGGCGGAGCCGCCGACCGCTGGCGTTCCCTCGGGGTCGACCGTCTGACCCGCACCCTCGACGGGATCGAGCGTGATGGGGCCCGGGTCGAGGTGAAGGCCACCTGGCGCACCTCCACGGGCATCGAGGTCGGGCACGTCCAGACCGTCACCCCGTTGCCGCTGCCCGGTGGGGTGTGGGGACTGCTGATCGAGGAGACCGCGCTGGTCCCGGAGCGGCTCGCGGACCTTCCCCGGGTCGGGACCGTCTTCGAGACGCCCGGAGAGCTGGGGTGGGTCGACTGGTTCGGCGGCGGCCCGTGGGAGACCTACCCCGACCGGTACGCGTGCGCCGAGATCGGCGGGTTCGGTGCGACCGTCGACTCGTGGTTCACCCCGTACCTGCGCCCGCAGGAGGCCGGGGGAAGGTCGGGCGTGCGATGGTTCTGCCTCTCGGACGCCGTCCCCGACGGCCCGGGGGCGACGCGCGGTGTCGCCGTCCACCTCGACCGTCCACGTCAGGTCTGTCTCAGCCGGTACCGGGCGGAGGACCTCGCCGCCGCGGCCCACCCCGACGAGCTCGTGCCCCGGGCCTCCGTCGTCGTCCAGCTGGACGCCGCGCACCGAGGGGTGGGCACGGCCTCCTGCGGGCCCGACACCCTGCCCGCCTACCGGCTCGGCTCCGGCACCTACCGGTGGTCCTGGACCGTCACGCCCTACCGCCCGGAGTGACCGGCCCGGAGTGACCTGTCCGGAGCGACCGAGATGCTCGGGCGCTCCCGTTTCCCGTCGTGATCACCCCTCGTGTTGCGATAGTTGCATGTGCGGTAGAAATGCCGCGAGCAGGTGCGGCGCGCTCTTGGATCGTGACGTGCGTCAGGCATCACCACGAGGACATCAAGGGGGTCGGCGGTGGCGGGGGTGGGTGAGCGGGGCGGGGAGAACCCCCAACCAGGTTCCGCACCAGGTTCCACACCAGGTTCTAGGAGATCGGTGGCAATGACACCCGAAGACACGAACCCCCCTCAGACGGCGGCGTCCTCCTCGGACGGTCCGGGAGAGCGCCCGCCGGAGGCCGCGAGGAGGGCCGTCGAGGCCGTCCTCGCGGAGTGCAAGGCCCAGATCGCGGAGGAGAAGGCCAAACCGAAGCCTGACGAGTGGGCCATCCGCCGTTGGGTCGACCGTCGGGCCTCCGCGTCGACGGACCTTCGCTCCCTGGAGGCCGACCCCACCCGGGCCGAGGCTGTCCTCGCCCGGAACGACGCCCTGCTGGCGTCGTTCCGGACGACGAAGGCCTGACGGACGAGAGTCTCCACTCCGGGCCGGTCTCGCGCCGGGCCGGGGCACGGGGCAGGGCTGACACCGGGCGGGGGTCAGCCCGAGGCCGAGGCCGAGGCTGGGACCGAGGTCGAGGCCGAGGTCGCCGATTCGTCCTCACGGGCCTGGATGCCCGACAGTGAGCGGAGCGGCTCCTCGGGCAGGAACCACACGACGAGCCAGGCGACGGCGAGCACGACGGCGGCCAGGAGGAACACGACGTCCATCTGCTCGGCGAAGCCGACGAGGAACGGCTTGGCCAGCCTGGGGTCGAGCTGGTTGATGAACGAGGAGTCGTTCAGCGCGTTCGTACCGCCCGCCGAACCGCCTCCCGAGAGCATCTCCAGAACGGGCCTGTCCGCCGGCGAGCTGAGGACGGCGGGGTCCTTCAGGGCCGACTGGAAGGCGGGCGTGGGGACGGCCGACCGGAACGCCGCGGAGATCTTCTCCGGGAGGCCGTTGAACAGCACCGAGAGGAACACCGCGGTGCCGAGAGTCCCGCCCATCTGCCGGAAGAACGCGACCGACGCCGTGGCCACTCCCATGTCCGAGGGTGGCACCGCGTTCTGGATCGCCAGGACCAGGGTCTGCATGTTGAGGCCGAGCCCGAGGCCGAAGACGATGGCGTAGCCGTTCAGCAGCGTGATCGACGTGTCGGCGCCGATCGTGGACATCAGGCCGATGCTCACCACCAGCAGGCTGAGCCCGGTGATCGGCAGGGCCCGGTAGCGACCGGTGCGGGCGATCAGCTGCCCCGAGAGCGTCGACCCGGTCATGATCCCCAAGGTCATCGGCAGCAGCAACAGCCCCGCCTCGGTCGGGGACTTGCCCTTCACGATCTGGAGGTAGAGGGGCAGCATCGCCATACCGCCGAACATCCCCACACCGAGGATGAAGTTCAGCAGGGAGCCGACGACGAACGTCCGCCCCTGGAAGAGCCGCAGCGGCAGCAGGGCCTCGTCGCCGTAGGACCGTTCGGCGAGAAGGAACGCGATGATCCCGATCGCTCCGAGGGCGTAGCTCGTGATCGCGGGTCCGCTCGTCCAGCCCCACGTACGGCCCTGCTCGGCGACGATCAGAAGGGGGACGAGACCGACGACGAGGGCGGCGGCCCCGGGGTAGTCGATCCGGTGGTCGCGTCGCTGGTGCGGCAGGTGCAGGGTCCGGAAGACGACGAGCAGCGACGCCACGCCGATGGGCACGTTGACGAGGAACACCCACCGCCAGCCGGCGACGCCGAGGATCGTCTCCTGACCGGCGAGGAACCCGCCGACGACGGGCCCGAGCACGCTCGACGTCCCGAAGACGGCGATGAAGTACCCCTGGTACTTCGCCCTCTCCCGTGGGGGAACGATGTCACCGATGATCGCCAGGGCGAGAGAGAAGAGGCCTCCGGCGCCGATGCCCTGCAGCGCGCGGTACCCGGCCAGCTGGTACATGCTCGTGGCGAGACCGCAGAGGGCGCTGCCGGCCACGAACACGGTGATCGAGATCAGGAAGAACGGCCGCCGTCCGTAGATGTCCGACAGCTTGCCGTAGAGGGGGGTCGAGATGGTCGAGGTGATCAGGTAGGCGGTGGTCGCCCACGCCTGGATGCTCAGCCCGTGGAGGTCGTCGGAGATCGTCCGGATCGCCGTCGCGACGATGGTCTGGTCGAGCGAGGCGAGGAACATACCCGACATCAGGCCGAAGAGGATGATCCTCACCTGCCGTTGGGTGAAGGTCGTCGGCGGTGGGCTCTGACTCACCGGGGCAGCGGGGGAAGCCGTGGACAAGGGGACTCCTGACATGGTGGCCGGACGGCTGGTGAACGGCGGACCGCGACCTAGAGCTGGATGGTGTCGCGGAGCGTTTCCATCTCGTCGTTGAGACGGCGCATCAGTCGGACAAACGTGTGGGCGTCGTCGAGGGACCAGCCGGCGAGCAACTGGGCGATCAACTCTTCCCTCCGTGCCTGTACCCGCGCGCCGACGCCCCGCCCCTCGTCGGTCAGCACGAGCTGGACGGCGCGGCCGTCGGCAGGGTCCGGACGCCGGGTGACGAGCCCCGCGCGGACGAGCTGCCCGACATACCGGCTGACGGTCGACGGGTCGAGGAGGCAGTTCCCCGCGAGCTCGCCCTGCCGGACGGGCCCGTTCTTGACCAGGGACATCAGCAGGCCGAACGTCGCGGCGTCCAGGCCCGTGGGGGTTTCGATGTGCATGCGGGTCTTGGCCAGGTGGAGTAGTCGGGCGTGGCGGCTCAGCTCGTGGCTGAGCTCCCCCTTGATCCCTGGTTCGGCGGCGAGCATGAAGATATGTGTACCACGCAATTGCGTGTAGGGCACATGTTGTTAGGCCTGTCGAGCTCCGTCGGCGAGAATGTCCGGATGCGGATCCATGTGCTCCAGCTCGCCTACTCCGACGACGAACCGGTCGCCGAACGGGTCGGCCGCGTCGCCGGGCTCGTCCGTGCCCAGGAGGGGGCGGACCTCGTCGTGCTCCCCGAACTCTGGGCCCCGGGCGGCTTCAGTTACCGCACCTGGGCCGAGCGCGCGGAGGAGGCCGACGGCCCCACCGTCGCCGCGATCACCGCGGCGGCCCGCGACGCCGGGGTCGTCGTCCACGCCGGCAGCATCGTGGAACGCGCCCGCGAAGGGACCTGCGGCGCCGCGCTGGGTGAGACCGGGCGAGGGCTGTGGAACACGTCGGTCCTGGTGTCCCCGGACGGCGGCACGCTCGCGACCTACCGCAAGATCCACCGCTTCGGCTTCGGCCAGGGGGAGCCCACGCTCCTTGAGGCAGGGGCCGAGGTCGTCACCGCTTCCCTGCCCGGAGGGGTCGTCGTCGGCCTCGCCACCTGCTACGACCTGCGTTTTCCCGAACTGTTCCGGGCGCTGACCGACGCCGGCGCGACTCTCGTCACCGTGCCCGCCGCCTGGCCCGCCGAACGGGTGGAGGCGTGGCGGCTGCTCGGCCGGGCCCGGGCGATCGAGAACCAGTTCATCATGATCCAGTGCAACACCGCCGGGACGCACGCCGGGGTGACGATGGGAGGGCACAGCCAGATCGTCGACGCGACGGGTGCCGTCGTCGCCGAGGCCGGGACCGCCGAGGAGGTGCTGGTGGCCGACGTCGACCTCGCCGCCGTCGGCCGCTGGCGCGCGGCCTTCCCCGTGCTGGCCGACCGCCGTCTGCGTCCGGGTTCGCTCCGCCGCCACCTGATCGAGAACTCGGCTGACCCGACCACCCGGTTCTGAGTCCCCTCGGAGGCACTCGTCTAGAGTGGGCGCACAGCCTGTGACGGCACCCCATCGGGGTGAGGAGGAGCCGATATGGGCCTGCTACTGCGGGCCGCCACCCTGGCCGGAGGGTCGACGTGCGCGGGGGTGCGCCTCAGCGGGCCCGTCACCGCCGACGTCAGGGTGGACGGCGACCGCCTGGCCTGGATCGACCCGCCCGGGACCCTGGCTCCGGCGCCCGGCGACATCGAGTTCGACCTGTCGGGGTACCTGTTGATACCGGCTCCGGCCGAACCGCATGCCCATCTCGATCTTGCTCTCCTCGGTGATCGGGTGCCGAACCCGACCGGCGACCTGGCCGGGGCGCTCGCCGCCGTCCGGTCGGTGTCCCTTGACCGCCGGGACATCCTGGACCGGGCGCGTCGCGCGGTCAGGGCCTATCTCGCCCACGGGGTCACCGCGATCCGGACCCATGTCGAGGTCGGCGGGCGGGACGGGTTGCACCGGCTGGAGGCCCTCCTGGCGCTCCGGGCCGAGCTGCGCGGGACCATGACCATCCAGCTCGTCGCCCTCACCGCGCCGGGGAGCAGGCCCGCCGTCCTGCGTGAGGCACTGGCGCTGGGAGCCGATCTCGTCGGCGGCGCTCCGGATCTGGAGCCTGATCCCGCCCGGGCGATCGCTGACCGTCTCGACATCGCCGGTGAGGCCGGCGTGGGTGTCGACCTGCACGTCGACGGCGTGCCGGGCCCCGCGGAGGACGGCCTCACGGCTCTGGTGCGCGCGGTCCGGAGCACCGGGTTCGACCGTCCGGTGACGGCGGGCCACGTTCTGGATCTGGGCCGGCGGTCTCCCGCCGGGCTCGCCCGGATCGCCGAGGAGGTGGCGGCCGCCGGGATCGGTGTGGTGACCCTTCCGCAGAGCGACCTCTTCCCGCCCGGGCGGCCGGACGCCGTCCAGGGTGGATCCGCGGGTCATGGCTACCCCGTCGTCCTGCGGGCCCTGCTGGAGGCCGGGGTCACCGTCGCGGCGGGCGGGGGCAACCTGCGTGACGTGTTCAACCCGATGGGCCGCGGCGATCCGCTGGAGATCGCTTCTCTCTTGGTGGTCGCGGGCCGGTTCACCCCGGAGGAGGCCTACACGGCGGTGAGCGGGGCCGCTCGCACGGTGATGGGACTGCCGGCGGTCCCGTCGGACGGCGTCCTGACCGACGACGTCCCGGCCGAACTTCTCGCGGTTCGTGCCTCTCGGCTCGGTGAGGCGATCGCCTCGGGCGACCCCGACCGCACGGTGATCACCGGGGGGAAGATCTCGGTCCGGACCCGGCTCGCGCGGACGTATCCGATGCCACTCTCCTGAGTGAGCGTCGGGGGACAAACCCCCCGAAATGATGCAGTGCGGACACCCCGGTAACCCTTCAATTACTTTCGGTGACTGAATCGCCGGGGAACGGGGGGTGAAATCAACGGAACGTAGGATGCCCCCGGAGGGCTCTGGCGGGTGGATCGTCCTCTAGCGTTCAAGAACGGCCCGCGGTGTCCGGGCCTGTCGATACGGGGGGAGTGAACGGTGAGTACGCCACCTGCGCTCAGCAGTGCACTGGGTCTCGGCGCCGGTCTGATGGCGCTGGGCGTCCTGACGTTCGCGCCCTCCCTGGCCGGCGGGGGAACGGGGTTTCCCGCGAGCGACGCCGGGAACTGGGTGAACAGCGTCGGGAACCAGGCGAACGGCGTCGGGGGCCGGGCGGTCGACGCCGGGGGAGAGGCTGCCCTTCTCGGAACGGCGGCGATCGCCGGAGCCGGGACGGAGGTCGACCATCTGTGGTCCTCCCCGCGGGCCGAGCGGCATCCGGTGCGGGCCGAGCGTCGTCTGCGGCAGGCCCTCAGAGCCCGGTGACCGGCCTGGTGCACCCGGTGACCGGCCTGGCGATCGGGCTTCGCCAACCGGGGCGAACCACCTCGTGCGGTCGTGCAAGCGTTAAGGGCTTCCTACCTCCCCGAAAGGCTCCCCCGCTCGCGGTCGAGTGGTGCTAGCTTCGGCGATCGCGGTGCTTCGCCCGTCCACCTGGCACATTGCCGAGCGGCGTGCGACTTCCTGTTCGGCGTGCGACCAGGGGAGAGGGGACGGCATGCCACGACGTGTGGGCCGGCCACTGATCACCGCGGTCACCGTCGCCCTCCTGGGTGTCCCCGTCCTTGTGCCGTCGGCGACCGCCTCGCCCTTCCCCGGAAGCCGGGCCGACCGTGGCGTTCCGGAGGCCGGTCTCGTGCTCGCGAGCGATGCCGTCGCCGCGGTCGGTGGTGTCGCGTCCACGGTTCTCGCCGAACGCGTCGAACGGGCCCTGATCGCCGTCGGCGGAGCCGCCGTCACGGTGAAGCTGCCCGGCCCTCGGCGCGCCGCCGTCCCGAAGGCCGCCGGACCGACGTGGCGGTGGAACGGCTGGGTCTCGGGCGCGGCCGGTCCCGAGACCGACGACGGGACCTTCGCGGCGTTCCGGGGCGAACCGCTGGGGATCGTCGGGGTCTGGTCCGACACCAGCGCGGAGTCGCAGACGTCCATGGGCACCCTCAAGGCCTACGACGACTACGTGGGTGAGATCGACATCGCGGTCGGCGGGTTGGTGCGGGGCGAGACCTGGGCGCAGGCCGCGGCCGGGCGCTTCGTCGGGCGGTGGACGACGGCCGTCCGCACCATCAAGGCGCACCGGGCCGGCAAGGGGACGACGTACATCCGGATCGCCCACGAGATGAACGGTGACTGGATGGCCTGGGGGGTCACCTCGAAGAACCTCGCCGCCTTCAAGAAGGGGTACCGGCTCTACGCCTCGATCATCCGTAAGGAGTTCCACGAGGCGCGGATCACCTTCTCGCCGAACAGCGGCAACCACACCGACGTCAGCATCGACAAGCTGTGGCCCGGGGACGACATCACCGATGTGATCGGCCCCGACTACTACGACTGGGACAACGACGTCGCGTCCCCGGCGAGCTGGAAGCAGGAGACGAACGCCTGGCTCGTCCCCAAGGTCACCCCGACCGGGCTCGCCGCCTGGCGGGAGTACGCCGAGCGCAGGGGCAAGCCGATCGCCATGCCCGAGTGGGGGCTGCCGATGGGCGACGACCCCCAGTGGATCACGTACGTCCATGACTATATGGCCAGGTACGCGGCGGGCAGGGGCAGCACGAACGTCGCCGGGAGGTTCGTCTATGACGTCTACTTCAACGCGGAGCCGAAGTTCAAGCTGCTCGGCGGGGACAACCCGCGGGCCGGCGCGGCGTACGCGAAGCTGACCTGGGGAAAGTGAACCCCGGGGACGGCGCGAGGGGCCGCTACGCCCAGCGGCGGCCGGTGAGCCGCTCGTACACCTCGACGTAGAGCTGGCGGGTGGCCTCAACGATCTCGGCGGGGACCTCGGGCGCGGGCTCCTGCTTGTCCCAGCCGGAACTCGTCGCCCAGTCCCGGACGATCTGCTTGTCGAGACCGTGCTGGGCCCTGCCCGGCTGCCAGCCGTCGGCGGGCCAGAAGCGCGAGGAGTCCGGGGTGAGGATCTCGTCGGCGAGGACGATCGTGCCGTCCGGCGCGCGGCCGAACTCGAACTTCGTGTCGGCGACGAGGATTCCCGCCCGCGCCGCGATCTCGGCTCCGCGCCGGTAGATCTCCAGGGTGAGGTCTCTCACCCTGGCCGAGGCGTCGGCGCCGATCGTGCCGGCCAGGCCGTCGAAGGTGATCGCCTCGTCGTGCAGCCCCAGATCCGCCTTGGTCGTCGGCGTGAAGATCGGCTCGGGCAGCCGGGAACTCTCCAGCAGCCCGGGCGGAAGGGGTACGCCGGACACGGTGCCGCTCTTCCGGTACTCCGTGAGGCCCGAACCGGCGAGGTAGCCGCGGGCGATCGCCTCGACCGGCAGCATCTCCAGGCGCCGGACCCGGATCGCGCGCCCGGCGAACTCCGCGGGCACCGCCGTCCCGGAGATCACGTGGTTCGGCACCAGGTCGGCGACCTGCTCGAACCACCACAGGGAGAGCTGGGTGAGGATCTTGCCTTTGTCGGGGATCGGCGTCGGCAGGATGACGTCGTAGACCGACACCCGGTCGGAGGCGACGAGGATCAGGTCGTCGCCGTCGGCGTAGATGTCACGGACCTTGCCCGAGTGCACCAGCTCCATGGGGTCCATTGTGGTCCACGGCCCGGGCCCGACGACCGACGGGGGCGACAGCCGCAGGGTGTGAGGCGGGTCAGAGATCCGGGTACTGCTTCCCCGTCAGCTCGTCGGTCTCGTAGATGTCCACGGGAGGGCCCACGATCAGCGGGTCGGGGCGACCGACGATCTCGGTGTCCTTCTCGGGGTAGTCGACCTGGTTGAGGACCCATCGCATCGCCTCCAGTCGGCCGCGTTTCTTGTCGTTGCTGCGGACGACGGTCCATGGCGCGTGCTCGGTGTGCGTGTAGTAGAACATCGCCTCCTTCGCCTCGCTGTAGTCGTCCCAGCGATCGAGGGAGGCGAGGTCCATCGGGCTGAGTTTCCACTGCCGGACCGGGTCGATGCGGCGGATGGTGAACCGGGTGACCTGCTCCTTGCGGCTGACGGAGAACCAGAACTTCACGAGGATGATCCCCGAGCGGACGAGCATCTTCTCGAACAGCGGCGTCTGCCGCATGAACTCCTCGTACTCGTCCTGGGTGCAGAAACCCATCACCCGTTCCACCCCGGCGCGGTTGTACCAGGACCGGTCGAACAGGACGATCTCCCCGGCGCTCGGCAGATGCCCCGCGTACCGCTGGAAGTACCACTGCCCGCTCTCCCTGGCGGTCGGCGTCGTCAACGCGACCACCTGGGCGCCACGGGGGTTGAGATGCTCCATGAACCGCTTGATCGTGCCGCCCTTGCCGGCGGCGTCCCGGCCCTCGAACAGCAGGCACAACCGCAGACCGGACTCCTTGACGTGCGACTGGAGCTTCAACAACTCGATCTGCAACAGACGCTTGGTCATCTCGTACTCGCGCCGGGACAGCCTCTCCCGGTACGGGTACCCCTCCCGCCAGGTGTCGACCGGCATGCCGTCCGTACCGAGCAGGACCGGATCGTCGACCTCGTCCCAGGTGCCGTCGACCGCCAGGCCGCGAAGGCTGAGCTCCTCGTCCGACAGATCCTTCAACGAGGCGATGATGTCCGACAGATCCATCACCGCTTCGAGATCGAAGTCGTGCCGTGGCCGGGGCGGTTCCTGGTCCGTCGTCACCTGAACCCTCCTCGGGTCGCCCACGGCATCCGTCTCACCGGGCCCTCGTCTCTCCGCTCGGTGCGCCGGAGCGAGAACCTAAGGTCTCTCAAGGACGCTCCGTGTCGCAAGGTGCGTCCTCTGTCGTTCGGTGCGTCCGCTGTCGCACGGTGTGTCCACTCAGCGAGAGGCGCGGGAGGCCCTCGGTTGGGCCGGTCGAGGGGTCCTGCGAAAGGTCTGGTCCCCGGACGCCGATGAAGGGTCAGGACGGTCCCGTCCTCGCCGTGTCACCTCCAGGGGAGCCGCCGTGACCTCACAGACCTTCACCACGGTCGTCACCGACGGGAGCTGGATGCGTGGGCTGCGTCCGGGTCATCTCGTCGAGTTGCTCACCTGCGGCGAGATGATGATCGGCAAAGTCCTGCACATGACCTCGGATGACATCACGGTGTCCGTGCCCGTCGACGAGCAGCCGGACGCTCTCGACGAGATCTCCCTCACCGGGACAGCGGTGATCTCCATCGACGGTGCGGCCGCTCGGGTCCCCGTCAGGGGGGAGCCGTCGGGCGAATCGGTCCGTCTCCGGTTCACCGGCCCGGCGGAGATCATCCAACGACGCCTCCACGTGAGGGTCCTGCTCGCCGTGCCCGTCCGGTTCGTCTGGCAGAGCTCGGTCGGCGGACCGTGGCACCGCGCGGAGTCACTGACCGTCGACATCTCGATCGGCGGGGTGCGGATCGCCCCCGGTGAGGGTGCCAACGGTGAGGGCGCCTGGCCCAGCGTCGGGCAGCATCTGGAGATCGCGCTCGATCTGCCGTCGGGCACCGTGCTCGAACGCGCGACGGTGATCGGCACCACACCGGACAACGACCTCCGCCTGACCTTCTCCAGCATCGGGGAGGAGACCCGGGAGGCGATCGATTTCCTCACGCACTGCTCACCGCTCGCTCCCTGAGGCGTTCCGGGAGGGAGGGTCGTGGCGCAGGACCACCGCGCCCAGGCCCATCACCACGGTCATGACGGTGATCACCCCGAACGAGAACCGCAGTGACGACACGTGGGCGATACCCCCGACGATCCCGGGGGCGACGAGACCGCTGCCGTACGCGATACCGGCCACCGCGGCGATGCTGTGCCCGGCGTTGTCACCGGTCCGGCCCGCGGCGGCGAAGACCAGCGGGACGACGACCGACACCCCCACACCGATCAGGGCGAACCCGGCGATGACGACGAGGGCCCCGGGCCCGGTGACGACGGCGAGCGCTCCCGAGGTCGCGCAGACCGCGGCGGCCCGCACCGTCGTCACCGGACCGAACCGGCGGACCACCGCGTCCCCGGCGAACCGGGCGACCGCCATGGAGAACGAGAACGTCGACACCGCCAGCGCGGCGGTCCCCGACGGTTCCCCGAGTTCCTGATGGACGTACAGCGCCGACCAGTCCTGGCAGGCGCCCTCGGCGAAGACCGCGCACAGGCCGACCAGGCCGATCGGCAGGATGCTCCCCGACGGCAGCGCGAAGGCAGGGGGAGCCTCGGCGTCCGGTTCGGGGCGGTGGGGCAGCAGCCCGGCCGAGGCCACGACGGCCACGGCGGCGAGGACGACGGCCGCGACGGCGAAGTGCACGCGCGCCTCGACGTCCGCCCTCGCCGCCAGCGCCGCGGCGCCGGAGCCGAGGAGCACCCCGAGGCTCCAGCATCCGTGCATGCCCGACATCACCGACCGCCCGTACCGCTGCTCGACGAGCACCCCGTGAGCGTTCATCGCGACGTCCGACAGACCGGACGCGGCGCCGTACACGAGAAGGGCCGGACACAGCATCACCAGGGACGCCGGCAGCGAGGGCAGGACCAGGGAGGCGCACCACCCCACCATGAGGACCCGGACGAGCGTCCGCAGGTTGTTGTGGTGCACCAACCTCCCGGACAACGGCATCGCGAGGATCGCCCCGACACCCGGCATCAGCAAGGCGATGCCCAGCCCGCCCACCCCGACGCCGACGTGTTCCGCGACCCACGGTATGCGGGCGGCGAAGCTGCCCGTCACCATCCCGTGAACGGCGAAGATGACGGACGTCGACAACCTGGCACGCCGCATCGCGGGCGGGACGTCGCTACGGTTCCCGTCGCTCACGTGACGATCCTGGCACACCCGGCTCGATGGCTGACCGGACCGGAACCTGGACCTCCGTCAGCCATTCAGCGGGGTCCTCGTAGTTCCAGATGCCTTCCAGATAGGACTCCCGGGGATTTCCCGCTGGTTCGTACCCGTTCTCGTCGATCCACCGGAACGCTGCGGCATAGGCCTCCCTCAGTTCGCCGTAAGGTCCCTGGTGGAGCACGCACGCGGCGACCGGGACGGGCGGAATCGTCGTGAACGTCACCGAGGGGGTGTCCACGCCGCGTTCCCGGACCGCCTCGAAGTACTCGATGTCCAAATCGCGGTCCTTGAACTCGCCGTCGTGGTACTCGATGAAGCAGTACGGCGGATCGTCGGCGCATTCGAGGGTCGGGTTCGTTCGCAGGACCTCTCTGCCGAGGGCCGGGATCACCTCGAAGTAGGAGTCGTAGTCGGGAACGACCATCCGGCTGGAGTAGACCAGGACACCGGGCAGGGACTTGACGACCACCTGGTACCTCATGTCGCCGTCCTCGGTCAGGGAGCGCAGATAGGAATGGATGGAGGTGAGGCGCCGCAGGGTCTTGCCCAGCTCGGCCTCCAGCTCGTTCCGGCGCTCGCGGAGCAGCCTCGCCGGATCGGACCCCTCGAGGAAGTTCCGGATCTCGGTGATCGAGAACCCGCACTGACGCAGGGACACCACCTGGTGGAGCCGGGGAAGCTGCGCGGGTTCGTAGTACCGGTACCCGGATGACGGATCGACGTACGCCGGGGTGAGGAGTCCTTGCTCCTCGTAGTGGCGGAGCGCCTTGACCGTCACCTTCGCCATCTTCGAGAACTGTCCGATCCGGTACATCTGGCTCGCTCCTGTCGAAATACTCATTCCCATCTGAAGCGGAGGACGGCGACGGTGTAGGTCACGGCTCCCAGCACGGCGAGGATGGCCGCGGGGATGAGCATGCCGGTCCACGGCTCCCCGAGCACGACCCCTTTGAGAAGGGCGACCCCCTGCGTCGCGGGAAGGATCTGTGCGGCGAGCTGGACGGGCCGGGGGAACACCTCGAACGGGACGGCGACCCCGGACAACAGGATCATCGGGAAGTACAACCCGGCGGCGAGGGCGTTCGCGACCTTGGCGTTGGAGGCCACGCCGCCGACGAGGGTCCCGACTCCGAAGATCGCCGCCTGCACGAACAGGAACGCGATGACGAACCGGCCCGGACCTCCACTAATCGTGACGTCGAACACGAACCGGGCGACGAGGTAGGTGGCGACGGCGGAGACGGCGACGAAACCGCAGGCGGCCAGGGCGCTCGACCCGAGCAGGGTGGCGGGGCTGGTGGGCGTGACCCGGAACCGTTTCAGGACCTTGCGGTGACGGTAGTCGGCGATGGTCAGCGGAAGCATCATCAGACCGGCGGCACAGATGCCGAAACAGACGATTCCCGCGAAATTCGCGTTCATGTCCTCGGGGTCGGAGACCCATCCGGTCACGAGGAGCACGATGACCGGAAAGATGATTCCGAAGACAATCATGTCGACATTGCGGGTCGCTAGCCGCAGCTCGGTGACAAGCACGGTCCGGAACGTCTTCACCACGAGCCTCCCTCGTGTTCCAGGGCGTCATCCACGTAGTCGAGGAACGCTTCTTCGAGCCCCGCCGCGGATGCCTTCTCCACCAGCTCCGACGGTGTCCCCTCCACGATGATCCGGCCATGGGAGAGAATGGCGACGCGGTCGCACAGGGTCTCGACCTCGTCCATGTAGTGCGAAGTGAGGAAGATCGTCTTTCCGTCCTCCCGCAGACCTCTGACGATCGCCCACACATGGCGGCGGGCCCGGGGGTCGAGCCCGGTCGTCAGCTCGTCGAGGAAGACCAGTTCGGGATCGGGGATCAGCGCCTGCACGATGGCGAGTCGCTGCCGCTGCCCGCCGGACAGCGCCGTCACCGGGGCGGACACCTTGTCCTTCAGCCCGAACCGGGCGAGAAGCTCCCGCCAGTCCAGCGACGTGTCGTACAGCGAACTCGTCAGGGCGCACAGCTCCCCGACGCGAATCTTGTCCTGGTACCCCATCTCCTGGAACTGGACGCCGACCCGCTCGAACAGCGTCCTCCGGTCCCGTCCGGGATCGAGCCCGAGCACCTCGACGTCCCCCGCGTCACGCTGACGGGTGCCGAGGATGCACTCGATCGTGGTGGATTTTCCTGCCCCGTTCGGCCCGAGAAGACCGAAGATCTCTCCCCTGCCGACTCGAAGGTCGACCCCGTCGACGACGGCGGTCCCGCCGTACGTCTTTCGCAGGCCCTGGACCCGCACAGCGATGGTCATGTTTCGCACCTCCGCCAAGAACGGTGCAGTCTCCCCCACGGGGAGAGTCAATTCCGCAGCTCTCTGGCCGGTCACCCCTCCTTACCCGGAGTGATCGCTACCCTGTCCGCATGGTGCAGGACGAGAACCGTCTGGCGGAGTTGGTGATCAGGCCTGCCTCGCCGTCCGACCACGAGCGCATCGCGGGCGTCGTCGACGAGTGGTGGGGCCGGCCGGTTAGCGGCGCGGTGCCCCGGCTGTTCCTGGAGCACTTCTTCGCCACCAGCCGGATCGCCGAACGGGACGGCTCGTCTGGGAGCCCCGACCCCAGGCTTCACGCCTCCACGGCTGGGGCAGAACCTGTCGTGGGGACGTGACCTAGGACGTGGTCGTCCCCCGGACGGCGTGGCCGCTCACCTCACGGTGTGGTCTCCGTTCGTGATCTCCAGGCGGGGCCAGCCGGCGAGGTCCCGCAGCAACTGACGGTCGTGCGTCGCGACGACGACGGCGGCGCTCGTCGTCCGGATCGCCTCGGTCACCTCGTCGACAAGCGCCGACGACAGATGGTTCGTCGGCTCGTCCAACATGATTAACCCGGGTCGCAGCGCCAGCGCCAATGCCAGGTCGAGGCGGCGTTGCTGTCCCTGTGACAGGCGCCCGACTGGCGTGCGCATCGCCTCCGGATCCAGCAGACCGAGCGTTCCGAGCCCGGCGGCGTCCGCCTCACGGAGCACCCCACCGGTCACCAGCTGTCCCGTTCGGCGGGCATACACCTCGTGAGCGGTGAGCGAGGGCTCCTGCCCGGCGGTCTCCTGACCGACGAGAGCCACCCGCGCGTCCGGCGCCGTCCAGACGTGACCGCTGGTCGGCGGCAGCACACCCGCGAGGACGGCGAGCAGCGTGGACTTCCCCGCGCCGTTCGGCCCGACGACGAGCAGCCGCTCCCCACCGTCGAGGACGAGGTCGACCGGCCCTCCCAGTCGTCCGGCGACGGCGACGCCGTGCGCCCGCACCTGCGGTGCCCCGGGCCGAACCCGAAGATCCGGCCACATGTGGGCCGGCAACGGCCGGGGGATGTCGATCCGGTGCGCTTCCAGGGCCTCCCTCTCCCGGTTCAGGGCCTGGACGACGCCCGGGGCCCGGGACTGACGCTGGTGCCTCCCCGTTCCCTTGTCCGGCCGCCACCCCGTCGAGAGCCGGTCCCGCGCCTTCGACACCGCGTCCTGCAGCCGCCGGTGCTCGGTCTGCTGCTCGGCGAAATCCTGCTCCCAGCGCTCGCGCTCGCGGTGCCGGGCCTCCCGCCAGGCGTCGTAGCCGCCCGCGTACAGGCGGGGCTTCCCGTCGACGGTCGGGTCGAGGTCGAGGAACCGGTCGGCGACGTCGCGCAGCAGCGCCCGGTCGTGGCTGACGACGGCGAGCCCGCCGTCGTGCTCCCGCAACCGGCGGGTGAGGAAACCCAGCCCGTCGGCGTCGAGATGGTTGGTCGGTTCGTCGAGCAACAGGATGTCGTGCCGCGCCCCGAGCAGGCACGCCAGCCGTACCCGGTAGCGCTGGCCCACCGAGAGGGTCGCCAGGGGACGCTCCCGCTCGGTGCAGGCGCCGAGGGCTTCCAGCGCGACGTCGACGCGCCGCTCGGCGTCCCAGGCGTCGAGTCTCGTCGCGGCGTCGAGGGCCGCGGAGTAGCGGTCGCCAGCGTCTGGGTCGCCGTCGGTCAGGGCGAGCGTCGCGTCGTCCAGGGCCTGCAAAGCCGCCAAGGACGGCGCCAGCGCCTTCGACGTCAGGGTGCCGACGGTGTCGCCGTCCCGCACGGACAGCTCCTGGCGGGCCAGGCCGATCGTGCCCGCCCGGTGCACGGTGCCCCTGTCGGGGGCGAGCAGCCCGGCGAGGACGAGCAACAGAGTGGTCTTCCCCCGCCCGTTCTCGCCGACGACGGCGACCCGGGACCGCCCGGAGACGGTGACCGAGGCATCGGTGAGGACGCGTCGCGACCCGCGCGTCACAAAGACGCCGACGGCGCGGACGTGGGCGCTGTCACCCGCCTCGATGGGGGCGGACAGGGTTTTGGAGGGGGTTTCGGAGGGGGCTTCTGATGGTGAGAAGGAGTTCACAACGGCTCCGCGGCTCGCAGGTGAGCCGGGCAGCGTCGAACGGCCGCCCGGCGGGACCGGGACGGCGTACGCGGATCCGTGAGAGGGGCGCCGCCGTCAGCGGGCGGAGCGGAGCCTCTGCGACCAGATCGGCCAGCAACATCGAGCCATGCCGAGCACGCTAGCAGCTGGTGCCGCAGCGGCTGGTTCCTCACAGCGGGGTGACGCCGGAGGGGTGGTCGCCGCGGTTCGCCAGGACCGTCAGCGTGTTCCAGGATGTCTGGCATCTCACTGGGATGTCGGTGTGATGAGCCGATTCCCCTTCACAAGAGTACGGATATAGGTGACAATGTCGGGATGTCTGACGGTTTGGCATTCGCACTTGCTCGGGGGATCAGAGCCGAGCGTCGTCGTCTGGGGCTTACGCAGGAGCAGCTCGCGGAGCTCCTGGGCTGGAAGCGCACAACGGAAGGAGCGGTCGAGACCATGGTCCGCAGCGTCTACGCTCATGAGCTGTCGGAGATCTGCCGGGCCCTGGGGGTGACACTGGACCAGCTCCTCGCCCGCGCTCCTCACGAGGACCGCCGCGATCTCGGGCTGTCCTGACAGGCAGCTCGTTCAGATCAGGACGTGAGCGCGTGACGGTACTTCGTGACAGTCCTCCGAGCGACGTGAATACCACGGGCCGTGAGGATTTCGGCGACCGCGCGATCGCTCGGTCTGGGCGTGCGGCCGATCAGCTCAGCAACGGCTTGCCTGAGGTCGCTGCCGGTGCCGAAGAGCCGTTGCAGGGGGACGACGGTCCCGTCGACGAGCCGAGCCGTGCGGTGCCGTACCGCCCGGCTGATGGTCGACTCGTGAACGTCGAGCCTCGCTGCTGCCGTGCGCTGGGTGAACGCTCCGAACGTCAAGGCCCCTGTCAGCAACGGTTCTGCGTGTTCTAGTGCCAGCAGGTCGGCGAGCCCGGTCATCAGTGCCCACCGTCGATGGACGGCGCGCATCAGGGTCCGGGCCTCCCGAAGGTGCTTCCGCGCCTGCTCCAGCTGCGCGGCCTGTCCGGGGTCCGCCGTCCGTCCTGCCTGCCGCAGCGCGTCGCGGTATCCGTCGTCGAGGTCGACGACCCAGCGCTCGCTCTCCGGGACGATGGCTTCCACGAGGTCGCCGCAGCGCTCGAACAGCACATCGGGCGGCGTTCTCAGGGTTGGCGTGGTGTCAGCATCGACGATTCCCGGGTAAGGGCGCAACAGGCGGCTCAACCGAGTCAACAAGGCGGTGACCTGCTCGACGGTACAACCGAGCAGCGGAGCGACGGCACCGGCTCCTGAGGTCTCCAGCACGTCGGAATGAAGAGAGAGAATCTCCCGGGCCAGGGCCCGTTCTCCCTCGGACAGCGGGGCCGTCTCAAGCTGTAGCAGGAGGCTTTCCCGAGCCGTAGCCGCCCCGATACCGGGGGGTCCCACCTCGCGCAGGGCGGCCAGGACTGTCGAGCTGATCTCGGGAGGAATGCCGGTGAGGTCCGCTGGATCGATGAAACCGTGCTCGTCGAGCGCAGAGAGTACCGTCGCCGCGACCCCGGACAACGATGCCGGGAGCAGCGCGGACAGCTCTTGTTCCAGGCATTCCCACGCCGAGGTGACCGTCGCCGGTTCCGGGCTCAGTCGTGGATCTCCGGTCGACGGCGAACCTGTCGTCCCGCAGGCGCATCCGGAACCGGACGTCGTGCGCCCGCACCGGCTGCAGGACGGCAATGCCTTGGCTACGAGGGCGGGATTGCGGATCGAAGCGGTCTCGAGCTCGGCCTCGAAGTCGTGCTGGGGCAGCGCGAGCAGTTCGACGCCCATCACCAGGGCGGTGCAGACCTCGACGCGGAGCGAAGTCTGGAGACCCGGTGCGACGTCCCCGCTCACGTGACCATCTCCCCGACCGGGGCATCCGGGCGTAACGTCCTGGTGCGTTCCGGGGAGCTAGTGATCACGATCGTATCCGCGCGGCGCATCTGCAAGGCCCGTGCCGTGACCCCCAGCCGTCGCGCAGCCCGGCTCATCTGACCGCCGGACTCGGTGAGGGCGATCTCGACGGCGAGATCGGCGACCGTCGATTTGAGGGTCCGCAGGTTCAGGCCCTCGTCGAGGGCGGCCCGGACCGCCGTGCGCAGGCAGTCTCCCGGGACCGGTGACTGGCTCCGCCCAGGACGTTCCGCCTCGGGGATCATTCCGACCGTGATGGGACCGTTGCCCACGTGGCGTACGGCGATCTGGGTCACCAGTTGTCGAAGCTCCCGGACATTGCCGGGATACCGCCGGTTCCGCAGAAAGGCCTCAACCGCTGGCTCCAGCGGCGGTGCCTGCTCGCCGAAGATCTGTCGCAGGAAGTGATGGGCCAGCGCGGGGATGTCCGACCGGCGTTCCGAGAGCGTCGGCAGGTGGACCGTGACTGCCGACAACCTGGACCTCAGATCTCGCCGGAACTGCCCGAGGCACTCCAACTCGTCGAGGTCCCGGTTCGTCGCGCAGACCAGACGGAAGTCGGTCTTCTGCCATCGTGACGAGCCCAAGGGCTTGAAGGTCCCTTCCTGCAGGACGCGAAGGAGCTCAGGCTGGAGCCCTGGAGGTAGCTCCCCGATCTCGTCCAGGAAGAGGACTCCTTTGTCGGCCTCCGCGAAAGCGCCGACGCGAGCGGTGTGGGCTCCGGTGAAGGCTCCTCGTTCATGGCCGAAGAGCTCCGGTGCGGACAGGGTGGCGACGATGGTGGAACAGTCGACGACGACGAAAGGACCTCGTGCGCGTTGCGGATCGAGGGCGTGAACCAACCTGGCGGCCAGCTCCTTCCCGGTACCGCTCTCCCCGCAGACGAGCACGGAAGCATCGGAGAACTGCGAGATCTCCACCAGGTTGTTCACCACCCGCCGCCAGGCCGGACTGTCCCCGATCAACCTCGTCGTCACGGGAGCGGACCTGGCCAACCGATCGACGAGATACCAGCGGCGCAACCGGGCGATGACGTCGGGGATGCTCTCCTGAACGTCAGCGACGTTCAGGACCTCTGTCGCTCCCGCATCCAGGAGACGCCACGGGTCGTCCAGACGTGAGGGCGCGACAACCACGATCAGCCTGCGGTTCCCCTCCTCGGACAGCTGGTTGATGACCTCCGGTGAGCAGGTCTCGGCCGAGCCGATGAGGACGCCTGGCGCATCGCCTTCCGAACAGATGCCGATGCCGGCCTGGGCCAGGGCAGAGGAGGCGGCTCTCGCCGTGTCATCGGCGCGCGGAGCGGTGACCCAGACTCGGATTCCTTGACTCTCACTCACGTCCTGGTGCATTGATCCGCACTTTCATGGAGATTGTCGAGAATACTGTCGCCGCTCGTTGTTCCGGGTGTGGCGCAATGAAATGAGTGATCGGGGTGAGGCCACCGGTGGAGCAGCCGGTGCGTGCCGCGTGAACAATTCAGACGCGCAGGCTCCTGGTCGGGAGCAATGGCCATCGAGGAGCACAAAAGGGTGGATTTCAATTCTGCTCACTTCGCCGAAACTACCGTCTCCCAGCGAGTGATCACTTAATGTTATACCGCTCCTGTCGGTCGGATAGCTATCCCGGCGAGTCTGGCAAGCCCTGCTCAGATCGGCGGAATGAGGGCGATCTTCATCAGAACCACGGCTTACAGGGGACAGATCTTGATCACAGTCAAGGTCGTGCGGGGTGACCGGCACCGAAGCTGGCTTCCTTCCGGCGAACACCGGTTCGTCGTACTGAGCCCGTTCTCCCAGGTCACGACGACCTATTCGGATGGCATGCGACTTGCATCTCCTGTGGCGACCGAGGCGAAGCCCGCCACAGCGAAAGGCAACGGGATGCACGACATCGATCAGGAGGCGCTCGATCAGTCCGATCCAGCGCTCTCCGCAGAGAGGGAAGGGAGTCTGTTCGACCTTGACGACGAGCCCGAGCCTGACGACCGGTCGGCGGCGGAAGCCACGCCGAGGGCACACGACCTGAGCGGTGTCGACAAGCGGCGCGAAGGCGCCGCTCAGCCGGATGCCAGTGACGTCATGGACCTGAGTGCTATGTCCCTGGCGCCAGGGGAGGAGCTTGACAGCTCGACCCGGTACGACGTGTTCGTCCCCGACTTCGAGACCGATGAGCTAGATCTGGCCGAGAGGCTCCTGGAGGTGAGGGGGGCAGTGGAAGCCGCGGCATGTGTGGCTGCGCTGCTCGACTCGCAGGCCGGTGGCGGGGCGGACTTCGCTCGTTCCCGGGAAGGGCGCCAGCTCGGTGGAATCCTGTTGCAGGCGGCGACGCGGATCCTGCCGGTCCTCACTACCGCTCCTGGGCGGGGAACCCGGAGTGGGGGCGCGAGCTCGCTGAACGTCCTAGCCAAGCGTTGTTTCGGGCTCGATCTCGAGGGGATGAGCCCGGAGGACCAGGAGTTCGAACTCGCCCGCCAATTCATCCGACTCGCCCAGGAAGCGGCCAGGGAATGCCGGGCGCGGTCCGGCGGGCAGGCTCCACACCAGGTTGCCAGGGCTGCGGCGGAGGCTGCGGGCCGACGCTGGGCACCAGGACTCTTTACGGCTCGGATTCTTGAGGCACCACCACTCGCGCCGCGATCGGACCTCCCGTCCTGTCCTGCGGTTCCGAACTGTGCGAAGTGCAGGAACGGGGTCCTGTCTGGCGTCGCGAGTGGCTGGTGGGAACGATCCGGGAACAAAACCATTCTATATGTCGACTGAGGAGAGCAACGTGAGAACTGCCATGGGCTACCAGAATGAGCTCGAGTTCGAGGGCGAGTTCGAGGGCGAGGTGGAGCTCGAGTTCGAGGGTGAGTTCGAGGACGAGTTCGAGGGAGAGTTTGAGGACGAGTTCGAGGGAGAGTTTGAAGGTGAGTTCGAAGACGAGGGCGAGTTTGAGAGCTCACAGAAGGTGCTGGCGAGGGACATGCTCAACTCGGTCCTCGGTAGTTCGGCCAAGGGGCCGATCTCTCCGGCGCAGGAGATGGAGCTTGCTGGAGAACTGCTGGAGCTGGAGAGCGAGGCCGAACTCGAACAGTTTGTCGGGAGACTCTTCAGGAGGGTGGGACGTGGGGTCGCCGGATTCGCCCGATCCGAAGCCGGTCGAGCGCTCGGGGGAGTACTCAAGAATGTTGCCAAGCAGGCTCTTCCGACGCTCGGCGGCGCGCTCGGATCGGCGATTCCCGGGCTGGGTGGAATCGGTGGAATGATCGGCTCGAAGCTCGGGCAAATGGCCAGTAACGCCCTCGAGATGGAAGGCGAAGTCGTCCAGCACGAGCTCGAGTTCGAGGTGGCGCGGCGTGTCGTGCGCATCGCAGCTGACGCCACTCGCCGTGCCAGCCGGACGCCGTCCCGCAGCGCCACGCCGAAGCAGATCGTCCGGAACTCGATCATCGCCGCGACTCGTCGTCACGCTCCGGCCGCGCTGATCGAGCTGTCCCCGCGAGCGGCCGCTGCGGTCAGGGCACGGGGAGCCCGCGCCAGCTACGTGAGTCCCCGGTTCCGGGGCCGGCGGCCGGCGGCCACTGCGCAGTGGCCGGCGACGCGCCCGCGCCGGCGCAGGTACTACCGGCAGATGCCCATGACTGGATACACGACGTCACCTGACCGAGGCTCCGGCATGATGCTCGGGCGCGGCGGACGCTGGGAGCGCCGGGGCAACACAATCGTCATGTTCGACGCCTAATCGTGTTCGGTTCCGCCGTCACGCGCGACTTCCTCGCTGCGGAGACCCAAGCTCTGCTGACCAGGATCGACGGGCTGCGGGCGTTCGTCGAGCAGGACACCATGGTGCCCGCGGCACTGTTGTTGCCGCGGGCACTGGTGGGTATCGATGCCCTCCTTGCCACGGAGCGCTCCCGCTTGCGCCAGCTTGCTGAGGCGTACCTCGTCTGGCTCCAGGGCATCGGCGCCCATGCTTCGCCAGCCGAGCAGCAGCGTCGGTTCGTGCTGCTGCGGCTGCGGTTGAACGACCACCTCTCGCAGTTAGATCTCTTCTCGGAAGTCATCGTCCAGCGGTCCGAGATGGAGATCGGGGCGTGGCTGTCGGGGATGGATGTGGCGGCCGCGGACGCTTTGTGCCTGAATGACGGCCGTCTGGGAGATGCCGTTCCCATCATCTGTTACCTGGCGCGGGGGCCGGGCGCGGCGATCCGGCGGGCCCACACCAGGCTGCCCGGGGGGGTGCAGAATCCTGTGGCAATCGTCCGGGTTCCCCGGGAACGGATGGCCGGACACGGCATAGCTTCCTCGCTCTTCCATGAGGTCGGACATCAAGGTGCGGCCCTTCTGGATCTCCTGCCATCCTTGAGGGCAGAGCTCGCCGACGTCGTACGGGAGAGTGGCGTGGGCGAGCGGTTCGCCTGGAAATGCTGGCAACGGTGGGTGTCGGAGATCGTGGCCGACTTCTGGTCGGTCGCGAAGCTCGGGATCGGATCCACCCTCGGTCTGATGGCCGTGGTGAGTCTGCCCAGGCCTTTCGTCTTCCGGATCAATCTCACCGACCCTCATCCCTTTCCCTGGATCAGGGTCCTGATTTCCGCCGCGTTCGGCCAGCATCTCTACCCGGATCAGCAGTGGCAGGATATAGGCCGTATCTGGTGTCATCTGTACCCGTTGGAGAACGCGGCGCCAAATGCGCAACAGATTGTCCGCCGACTCTTGCCAACGTTATCTGACCTTGCTGCAAGGATTGCCGGTCACCGCCCTCCGGCGCTGGACGGCGTGAACCTGTCGGAGGCTCTGGCCCACCCCAGCAGACGACCGGTGGAGTTGCGGCGGTTGCGGGGGGAAGCTGCCTCGGGGAAGGACCTGGCCATGATCTCCCCGGTGCTTCGGTTTGCTCTGCTGGGGCAAGCCCGGTGGGACCGCAGGGTGTCCGCGGCGGACGAGAACCGCGAGGTGAGGTCCATGCTCACCACGTGGGCCAGGGAGTCCACGCTGCGCATGGCTGAGGCGGCGGGGCGTCAACGAATTACTAGCACGGGACAGGTGATTCCGCACACCTCCGGGAGAACGGTGAACCTCGGGGACCATGCCTGGACCGAACCAGTCTCGAAAGGATGAAAGATGGGAAATGAGAATCGTCCGAATCCCCGCAGGCCGAGATCGAACCCGCCGGAAGACGTCGACGAGACAGAGCTCCGAAAAATGACCGTGCGGGCCGAGGCCAGCCTTCGATGCTCGGAAGGATCGGTTGGTGATGTGGAGGGTGAACCAGAAGGGGACGGGGACGAGAGGGTCGTCGTCGAAGGTGAGGCGATCGTCACTCCGAGCAGCTCAAGC
>JAUPKQ010000130.1 GCA_030837345.1 Actinomycetota bacterium
AGGCCGAGCTCCGCGGGGCTGACCAGATGCTCGGCGGCCGGGACCACCCGGACCGTGTACCCGAACGGACCGTTCCGCCGCAGGGTGAGGAGCCCCTCGTACCGGTGCCGTCCGCCCTCGTACGCCTCGGCGTGACGCAGGGGCTCGCTCGCGATGTCGACAAGAGTGTCCGCCGGGGTCGCCCGCCCGTGCACGAGCTGCACCTCGACGTCCTCCGGCGACAGGGAGCCCAGGGAGACGAAGGCACGGACCGAGACCTGGTCGCCGACCTGCGGGGAGTCGTTGACGCCGAGGGAGTCGACGTGGTCGACCCGGACGCCGTGCCACGACGACCGCAGCCTCGACCGGAACTGCGCGAGGCGCCGGGCTCCGTCCGGGGTCACCGCGTGCCCCGACACCGAGGACGGCACGTACAGGTCCCTCACATAGTCCTGGACCATCCGGCTCGCCAGCACCTTGGGGCCGAGCGAGGACAGGGTGTGCCGCACCATCTCCAGCCACCGGGTCGGCAGACCCCGCGTGTCCCGGTCGTAGAAGCGCGGGGCGACCGACCCCTCGATGAGGTCGTAGAGGGCCGTCGCTTCGAGATCGTCACGGTGGTCGGGGTCGTCGACGCCGTCCGCCGTGGGGATCGCCCAGCCGTTCTCGCCGTCGAACCACTCGTCCCACCACCCGTCGAGGATGGACAGGTTGAGCCCGCCGTTGAGCGCGGCCTTCATTCCCGACGTCCCGCAGGCCTCGAACGGCCGGAGCGGGTTGTTCAGCCAGACGTCGCACCCCGGGTAGAGGCTCTGGGCCATCGCGATGTCGTAGTTCGGGAGGAACACGATCCGGTGACGGACCGCCGGATCGTCCGCGAACCTGACCATCTGCTGGATCAGCCGCTTGCCGTTGTCGTCCGCCGGGTGGGACTTGCCGGCGATGATCAGCTGCACCGGATGCGTCGGGTGCAGCAGCAGGCGACGCAGCCGCTCGGGGTCACGCAGCATCAGCGTCAGCCGCTTGTACGTCGGGACACGCCGCGCGAAACCGATCGTGAGCACCTCGGGATCGAGAACACCGTCGACCCACCCGAGTTCGGCCGGGCTCGCGCCCCGCTTGAGCCACGAGACCCGCACCCGGCGACGGGCGTCCTCCACCAGGGACAGACGCATCTGACCGCGGACGTTCCAGATGTCGTCGTCCGAGAGCTGGGCGACGGCGTCCCAGCTGCCCTCGCCCTGGGCGAGGGAGACACCCAGCTGGCCCTCGATCAGTTCGACCATCCGGCGGTCCACCCAGGAGGCCGCGTGGACGCCGTTCGTGATCGAGCCGATCGGGACCTCGGTCGCGTCGAACCCGGGCCACAGGCCGTCGAACATCTCGCGGCTGACGACGCCGTGCAACCGCGAGACGCCGTTCGCCCGCTGGCCGAGCCGCAGCCCCATCACGGCCATGTTGAAGACCGAGGGGTCACCGCCCGGGTAGTCCTCCGCCCCGAGTTCGAGGATCTTGTCGATCCCCAGGCCGGGAACGGTGCTGTCACCGCCGAAGTAGGTCGTGATCTGGTCACGGCCGAACCTGTCGATGCCGGCGGGGACGGGTGTGTGCGTCGTGAAGACCGTGCCGGACCGGACGGCCTCCATCGCCTCGTCGAAGGTCAGGCCCGTGGAGTTGACGAGTTCCCGGATCCGCTCAAGACCCTGGAAACCGGCGTGTCCCTCGTTCGTGTGGTAAACGTCCGGCTCCGGGTGGCCGGACAGCCGGGTGAAGACCCGGATCGCCCGCACCCCACCGATGCCGAGGAGCATCTCCTGCTGGAGGCGGTGCTCCCCGCCCCCGCCGTACAGGCGGTCGGTGATGGTCCGTGCGGCCTCGTCGTTCTCCTCGACCTGGGAGTCGAGCAGAAGCAGCGGAACCCTGCCCACCTGGGCCTTCCAGATGTGAGCGGTGAGGGTGCGTCCGCCGGGGAGCCCAATGGTGATCCGGGCCGGGGAGCCGTCCGCCTCGCGCAACAACGCCAGCGGCATCTCGTTCGGGTCGAGGACCGGATAGGTCTCCTGCTGCCAGCCTTCGCGGCTCAGCGACTGTTTGAAGTACCCGTACTGGTAGAGAAGACCGACGCCGACGATCGGCACACCGAGATCGCTCGCCGCCTTGAGATGGTCACCGGCGAGGATGCCGAGACCGCCGGAGTACTGCGGCAGGACGGCGGTGATGCCGAACTCGGGCGAGAAGTAACCGATCGCCGCGGGCTTGGGCCCCTGGAGGTTCTGGTACCACCGCGGCTGCTCCAGGTACTGGTGCAGTTCGGACGCCGCTGCCTCGACGCGGGCGACGAAGTCCTCGTCGGCGGCGGCCCGGTCCAGCTCCTCCGGGGTCAAGGCGGCCAGCAGCGCGACGGGGTCCTCACGCACCGCGGCCCACCGCTTGGCGTCCAGGGACTCGAACAGGTCACGTGTGGGCGGGTGCCACGACCAACGGAGGTTGCTGGCCAGTTCCCCCAGCGCCGCGATCGGCGTCGGCAGGACCGTGCGGACGGTGAATCGACGGATGGCTCTCACGTTCGGGGAGATTACAGCGGCGCCTCACTCGACACGCCGAGCCATGCTGTGATTTTGCAGGGAGTGCAAGTCCTTTCAAGGGCACTTTGGTGTACAGAGGACACTCTCCCCGGCCGATAGATTCGACGCCGTCGAGGGGCACGCGTCGGCGCGCCGGGGAAGACTCGCGCAGGGGGCTGCACCCAGCCCCGCAACAGATGGTGAGGTTGGGACATGGCCGAGTCGCGTAGTCCGGTACAGCCCGATGGAATGGACCCGAGCGCCCGTCCCGAACACCGGACGCGCGTCTCAGGCAACACCTCGCAGACTGGCATCCGGGGCGCCACCGGTGAATCCGCCGAACCGCCGACGGAACGACCGGGACAGTCGCGTCCGATTCCGGCCGATGACGACCAGGTGACCGAGGACGCGACGGACGGTAAGCACCACGGCAACGAGACGGACAGGGACGAACCAGGGGTGACGGCAGTGACTGCCACGACGGACGACGTGACGCGACGCCCGATGAACGGGTCGATCAACGGAAGCGGACAGGTACGGGAGGCGAGCACCGTGACCCGGATCACGCCCACGCCGTCCCCGGCGTCCCCCTCCCCGGAACCCGAACCCCTGGAACCCGCGGCCCTCGAACCTGAGCCCCTGGAACCCGCGGCCCTCGAACCTGCGGCCCTGGAACCCGCGGCCCGTGCGGCCGGAGAACCGACGGAACCCGCTCCCCGAACGACCGGGGCGAGCACCGTGTCCGCCGTCCGCCCCGCGATCGGACGCGTTCCCGTGTTGCGGGTCACACCGTCGGTCGACGGTGGCCGGTGGCCCGCGAAGGCGACGGCCGGCGAGTACGTGCCGATCGAGGCGACCGTCTTCCGTGAGGGACACGACGCGGTCGCGGCGTCCGCCGTCCTCGTCAACCCCACCGGGACCGTCACCCAGCGTGTCAGGATGACCATGCTGGCTCCCGGCACCGACAGGTACGGCGCGAAGGTCGTCCCGGACGCCGAGGGCCGCTGGACCTACCGGGTGGAGGGGTGGGGAGACCCCTACGCGACGTGGGAGCACGACGCGACGATCAAGGTCACGGCCGGGATCGACGTCGAGCTGATGCTCGAGGAGGGCGCCCGCCTGCTCGAACGGGCCGCTACCGAGGGTGACCATGAGGCCGACAGCGCCCAGGTGCTGAAGGACGCCGTCGCGGCCCTGCGGGACCTGGATCGCCCGGCCGCGGCCCGCCTCGCCGCGGGGCTCTCCCCCGAGGTGCACGCCGTCCTCGACCGTGAGCCCCTGCGTGATCTCGTCACCTGCTCCGAGGACCAGGTGCTCGTCGTGCAGCGGGAGCGCGCCCTCTTCTCGTCCTGGTACGAGATGTTCCCGCGGTCGGAGGGCTCCCACGTCGACCCGGAGACCGGCCGCTGGGTGTCCGGCACCTTCGCCACCGCGTCGCGGCGTCTCCCGGCGATCGCCGCGATGGGCTTCGACATCGTCTATCTGCCGCCGATCCACCCGGTGGGCCGGGTCAACCGCAAAGGCCCGAACAACACCCTGACGCCGGCCCCGGACGACCCCGGATCGCCGTGGGCGATCGGGTCCGCGGAGGGCGGGCACGACGCCGTCCACCCTGATCTCGGGACGATCGACGACTTCGACGAGTTCGTCACGGCGGCACGGGCGCAAGGACTCGAGGTCGCTCTCGACCTCGCCCTGCAGTGCGCGCCCGACCACCCCTGGGCCACCGAGCACCCCGAGTGGTTCACGACGCGCGTCGACGGCACGATCGCCTATGCCGAGAACCCTCCGAAGAAATACCAGGACATCTACCCCATCAACTTCGACAACGACCCTGAGGGTCTGTCCGCCGAAGTTCTGCGGGTGATCGAGCACTGGATCTCGCACGGCGTGACGGTCTTCCGCGTCGACAACCCCCACACCAAACCGGTGTGGTTCTGGGAGTGGCTGATCGGCACGGTCAACCGGACCCACCCGGAGATTCTTTTCCTCGCCGAGGCGTTCACCAGACCGGCGATGATGCACACCCTGGCGAAGATCGGTTTCCACCAGTCGTACACGTATTTCACCTGGCGCACGACGAAGTCCGAACTGACCGAGTACCTGACCGAGCTGTCCGGGGAGACGGCCGACTACATGCGGCCGAACTTCTGGCCGACCACCCCGGACATCCTCCACGAGTTCCTTCAGTACGGCGGGCCCGCCGCCTTCAAGATCCGGGCTGTTCTCGCGGCGACCCTGTCCCCCTCCTGGGGCGTCTACTCCGGCTACGAGCTCTGCGAGCACGTCGCCGTGAAGGCGAACAGCGAGGAGTACATCGACAGCGAGAAGTACCAGTACCGCCCGCGGGATTGGTCGGCCCACGAACGCGGCGGTCCGGAGGCCTGGCGGTCGATCGCCGGCTACATCACCCGTTTGAACGCGGCCCGCCGCGGGCACCCGGCGCTCCGGCAGTTGCGCAACATCGAGTTCCACCGATGTGAGGACGACAACCTGATTGTCTTCTCCCGCCGGATTCCGGCCGAGCTGTCCCCGGACGGGCAGGAGGACACGGTCCTCGTCATCATCAATCTCGATCCCCACGGCACGCGTGAGTCGACTGTTCAGATGAATATGCCGGCGATCGGCCTTGACTGGCAGGAAACTTTCACCGTTCACGACCTTCTGAGCGGTGCGACCTACCGATGGGGCGAGCAGAACTACGTTCGTCTCGATCCCCACGACCAGCCCGCTCACGTGCTCCACGTCAGGAGGCTCTAGGGTGCACGGGCTCGATCTCACCGGTCCGGGGCTGAAGAACGATCCGAACTGGTACCGCAAGGCCGTCTTCTACGAGGTTCTGGTCCGCGCCTTCGCCGACTCCACGGGATCGGGTTCGGGAGACTTCAACGGTCTCATCGGCAAACTCGACTACCTGCAGTGGCTGGGCGTCGACTGCCTCTGGTTGCCGCCGTTCTACGCCTCACCGTTGCGGGACGGCGGCTACGACATCAGCGACTACTGTGCCGTCCTGCCCGAGTTCGGGACGCTCCCGGAGTTCTCGGAGCTGGTGTCGGCCGCCCACGCCCGCGGGCTGCGACTGATCACCGACCTCGCGATCAATCACACCTCGGACACGCACGCGTGGTTCCAGGCCAGCCGTTCCGACCCGACCGGTCCCTACGGTGATTTCTACGTCTGGAGCGACGACTGCGACAAGTACTCGGACGCCCGGATCATCTTCGTCGACACCGAGACCAGTAACTGGACGTTCGACCCGGTGCGACGGCAGTACTACTGGCACCGGTTCTTCAGCCACCAGCCGGACCTGAACTTCGAGAACCCGGCCGTCCAGGAGGCCGTCCTCGACGTCATCCGTTTCTGGCTGGATCTCGGGATCGACGGGATCCGGCTCGACGCCGTCCCGTACCTCTTCGAGGCGGAGGGGACCAACTGCGAGAACCTGCCCGCCACCCATGACTATCTCCGGCGTATCCGGCGGGTGGTCGACGAGGACTACCCCGGCCGGATCCTGCTGGCCGAGGCGAACCAGTGGCCCAAGGACGTCGTCGCCTACTTCGGCACCGAGTCCGAGCCGGAATGCCACATGGCGTTCCACTTCCCCGTGATGCCACGGATCTACTACGCCCTCCGGGAAGAACGCGCCGCGCCGATCGCGGACATCATGCGGGACACCCCCGACATTCCCGACGGAGCCCAGTGGGGTACCTTCCTGCGCAACCATGACGAGCTGACTCTCGAAATGGTGTCCACGGAGGAACGCGCCGCGATGTACGGGTGGTACGCGCCGGACGCCCGGATGCGCGCGAACATCGGTATCCGGCGCAGGCTCGCCACTCTCCTCGACGGCTCCCGGGCGGAACTGGAGCTCATCAACTCCTTGCTGCTCTCGCTGCCGGGAAGCCCGTACCTCTACTACGGCGACGAGATCGGCATGGGCGACAACATCTGGCTGCCCGACCGCGACGCGGTGAGAACCCCCATGCAGTGGACGCCCGACCGCAACGCGGGCTTCTCGACGGCGGACCCGGGGAAGCTCTACCTGCCGGCGAACCAGTCGCTCGTCTACCACTACAACGCGGTGAACGTCGAGGCGCAGCTGGCGACCTCGTCGTCCCTGTTGCACTGGATCCGCGCGATGCTCACCGTCAGGCAGCGGCATCCGGCCTTCGGCCTCGGATCGTTCGTCGCCCTGGACGTCGACAATCCCCATGTGCTCGCGTTCCTGCGGATCCTTCGGGAGAACGACTTCCCCGAGGAGCCCGCCGAGACGATGCTGTGCGTCAACAACCTCTCGGGCACCCCCCAGGCGACGCGCATCCACCTGCCGACGCACGCCGGCTCCACGGTGACGGACGTCTTCGGCGGGACCGGGTTCGAGCCGGTCGACGCCGACGGCGTCATGCCCGTGACCATCGGCTCCCGCGACTTCTTCTGGCTGAGACTCGGCGATCCGGAAGCGGCGTCCGGGCAGGCCGGAGGTGTCTCTCCCTCGTGACGGCCCCACCCTTCGCCGGATCGATACCCGAGCTCCTCGGTCCCTGGCTGACGCGACAGCGGTGGTACGCCGCCAAGAGCGCCGAGCTGACCGGGCTGCGGCGGATCGGCGGGCTCCGGCTCGCCGATCCGCCGGCTCCCGTCGGGGTCGAGGTCCACGTCGTCCGGGCGGAGACGGCGAGCGGCGACGCGACGACCTACCAGGTGCCACTCACCTACCGGTCGTCGTCCGACCCCGCTCTCACGCACGCCCTGGTCGGGGTGTTCACGCATCCCGGTCTCGGCGAGCGCTGGGTGTACGACGGCACGCACGATCCCGCCTTCGTCGACGCCCTGCTGCGTCTGCTGGCGGGGGGCCATGCCGTCGCGGTGGACCGCGCCGACGCCCCGGACGCCGAGGGCCCGCGGGAGGACGGCGGCCACGGAGGCGCCGTCGGGGTGATGCAACGGTCGTCGCTCCCGGCTCCGGGCCCGGCCCGGGTGCTGTCCGGCGAGCAGTCGAACACCTCGATCATCATCGGTCCCGACGGACCCGACCCGATGATCATCAAGCTCTTCCGGGTCCTGCACGCGGGCCCCAACCCCGACGTCGTCGTCCAGACACGGCTCGCCGCGGCCGGATGCGACAGGGTTCCCCGCCCGGTCGGATGGATCGAGGGTTCCTGGGCCGACCCCGTCTCCGGGAGCCTGGTCGAGGGGCATCTCGCCTACGCGTGCGAGTTCCTCCCCGACGGCGACGACGCCTGGCGCGTCGCCTGCCGTGCCGTCGAGCGGAACGAGTCGTTCACCGCCGAGGCCCACGATCTGGGCGTCGCGACCGCTCAGGTCCACACCGCCCTCGCCTCGGCGATGCCCACGGTCCCCGCGGACCCCTCGGTCCTGGAACGCATCGCGGACGGCCTGGCCGCCCGCGCCCGGTGGGCCGTCGGCCAGGTTCCGGCCCTCGCCCCGTTCGCGTCCGCCGCGCTCGCGGAGGTCGACGAGGTCCGGGCCCTGCACGACCTTCCCGACCTCCAGCAGATCCACGGCGACTACCACCTGGGGCAGGTCCTGCACTCCCCGGCCCGGGGCTGGGTCCTGCTCGACTTCGAGGGCGAGCCGCTCCGCCCTCTCGCCGAACGGCTCGCCCCCGATCTCGCCCTGCGCGACGTCGCGGGCATGCTGCGCTCCTTCGACTACGCGTCCCGCCACGCGACCGTCGCGCTCCCGGCGGGATCACCCCGCGCGGTCGCCGCCCGGGTGTGGTCGGCGGAGGCCAGGCACTCCTTCCTCCTCGGCTACGCCGAAGGCGGCGGGCGGGCCGGGGACGAGGCGTCCGACGCCGAGTCGACCTTGCTCCGGGCACTGGAGATCGACA
This sequence comes from Actinomycetota bacterium, assembly GCA_030837345.1. Lineage (GTDB taxonomy): Bacteria > Actinomycetota > Actinomycetes > Actinomycetales > Kineosporiaceae > JAUPKQ01. The sequence continues at coordinate 8,398 of JAUPKQ010000130.1, forward strand.
AGGCGATGTACGAGGTCGTCTACGAGACCCTCAACCGCCCCAGCTGGGTCGGGATCCCGCTGACGGCCCTGCGCAGGTTCACCACCCGTTCGTGAGCGGGACCACGGTCGCCCCGCGCGCAACTGATGTCACGGAATGACAGACGAGGTAGCTTCCGCGAACCCAGGACAGTGAACTCTACCTGGGTGTATTACAGATAGTGCGCGGCTTGCATCTCTGTGTATCCGATCAGTAGGGTAGCGACGCCTGACCGACACATATGTCGGACTTCGGCGTCGCCCGACGCTGCCCACCCCGCACGCGAAAGGACACGTGACGTCCATGTCCGCGGCGAAGACGCCGGGATCCCTCGTGGCCGCCGCTCTCGCCCCGACCGGGCGCGAGACGGTCGTGGTCCCCCGGACGCGGGACGGCGACATCCCGTCCTTCGCGGGGATCCGGGGGCTCTCGGTCCTGGTGATCGGCATGGACTACCTTCCCGCCCCCGCTCCGATCGCGCCCTACACGACCGCCACGGCGGAGCACCTCGCCTCGCTCGGAGCGCGGGTCACCGTGCTCACGGGCCTGCCCACCCGTCCGGACGGACGGCCCGCCGCGCCCTACCGGGTGGGCCTGCGGTGCGTCGATCCGGCCTGGTCGACCCCGGAGGCTCCCCGGGTGGTCCGTCTGCGTCACCTGTCCGCCCGGCGTCGCGGCCTGCCGCGCCGTCCCTGGGGCCAGGCGCTGCGGGAGCTGACCTTCCTCGTCGCGGCGATTCTCGGCAGCCGGTCCTCGAACGCCGATCTGATCGTCGCCGTCACGCCGTCCCCGGGAGGCGCGGCCGCCGCGGCCCGGCTGGCGGTCCGTCGCGGTGTTCCGCTGGTGACGATCGTCCAGGGGACGACGGCCACGGCGAACCGTGCGGACGCCCCCGATCCGGCGACGCGGGTCGCCACCGCCCTCGAACGGTTCGCCCTGCGTCACAGCGACGAGGTCGCCGTGACGAGCGAGGCGTTCCTTCCGGCCGTCCGGGGCGCCGGGGTCGTTCCCGAGAGGATCCACCTCCTGCCGAACTGGGCCCGGATCCGGCGGGCGGACGAGTCGCGCGTCGCCGCCCGCGCGGCCCTCGGCTGGCCTCCCGGCCGTTTCACCGTCGTCCGCACGGGCCTCCTGGACCCCGGCCACGACCTCGAGACCGTCGTGGAAGCGGCGCGGCTCCTGCACGAGCGCGGGATGACACGCTTCGGCGGGCGGGACGAGGACGGGGACGACGGCCCGGGTCCCTTCACGGCACCGGTCGACATCGTGCTCGTCGGCGACGGCAGCCGCCGCGCGGCCCTCACCCAACAGGCGTTCGGGCTGAACGGCATCCGGTTCGTGGACCCGGTCGACGAGGACGTCGCCCCTCTTCTCCTCGCCGCGGCCGATGTGCTGCTCGTCAGCAGGTGCGACACGACGTCCACCGGCGCCACGCCTCCCGCCGATCCCGGGCAGCTGGCCACCTACCTCGCCGCCGGACGGCCCGTTCTCGCCGCGGTGCCGGCGTCCGGACCGGTCGCCTTCGAGCTGCGCCGGACGGGCGGGGCAGGCGTCCGGATCGGCCCCGGGGACCCCGTCGCCCTGGCGGAGGCGCTCCTGCGGATGCAGGCCTCGCCGTCGCGCCGCGCGGCGATGGGACGGGCCGGGCTGCGCTACGCGCGGGCCCACCTGGGGCGTGAGGCGTCGATGCGGCGGCTGGAACTCGTCCTCGACACCGTCGTCGGCCGCACCGCCGCCGGATCCCCGGCGGAGGACTGCTGATGCGGATCCTGCACATCGTCACGCTGGTGGACGACAGTGTGTCCTACGGCGGAGCGGTCACCATGGCCGTCAACCAGTGCATCGAACTGCGCCGCCGGGGGCACGACGCCCGGATCGCCGGCGGCTGGAGAGGCGAGGGCCGTCCCCCGGAACGGCTTGAGGGGGTGCCCGCGCACCTCTTCCGGGTCCGGCCGGTGGCACCGGGCATGGGTTTCTCGGGTCTGTTCGCACTCGCCCTGCTCCGGTGGGCGGAGGAGAACACCGCCTCGTTCGACGTCGTCCACCTGCACCTCGCCCGCGACCTGGTCCCGCTGTCGGTCGGCGGGGTGCTGCGGCGGGTGGGGGCGCCTTACGTCGTCCAGACGCACGGGGCCCTCGCGCCCTCGAACGGCGTTCTGGCCCGCGTCCTCGACCACCGGTTCACCCGGGACACTCTGCTGGCCGCGCGGCACATCTTCACCCTCACCCTCGACGAGCGCGACGCCGTGGCCCGGGTCTCGGGGACGGCCGAGGGCATCTCGCTGCTGCGCAGCGGCATCGTGCTGCCGGAACGGGTGCCCGCGACCCGGCACGACGGTCCCGCGGACGTGCTGTTCCTCAGTCGTCTCCATCCGGACCGCCGCGTGATGGCGTTCGCGGCGGCGGCCGAGCGGCTCGTCGCGGACGGCGTCGACGCCACCTTCAGCGTCGTCGGCCCGGACGGCGGTGACCTCCGGACCCTGCGACGCTTCATCGCCGAACACCGGAACCTCGCCGGGCGACTGCGCTACGAAGGTGCCCTGCCGCACGGCCGCGCGGTCGAACGCCTGCGCCACGCCGATCTCTTCGTCTTCCCGTCCGTGGAGAGACAGGCCTGTCCGATGAGCCTGCTGGAGGCGATGGCCGCAGGCGTGCCCTCCATCTGCACGACCGAGTGCAGCCTCGCCGGAACGGTCGCGCGCGAACAGGCCGCCATCGTCGCCAACCCCACGGACGACGCCCTCTTCGGGGCGATGCGCCGTCTGCTCGTCGATCGTGCGGCGAGGGCCCGGCTGTCCGCACGCGCCGCTGCGACCGCGGCGTCCGTCTTCTCGATGACCGCCGTCGCGGAGGCGCTGGAGGAGAGGTACGCCCTGTGCCGGCACCCCACGGCGTCGCCCGGCGCGGACCTCACCCGCCCGGATCCCGGTACGCGACGGGACACAGGCCTCGGTACGGATCCGCCTCCTGGTCCGGAGGCGGATCCGGAGACGGCGACCGACCAGCACGAGCAGTCCACTCTCTGCCGGACGCGGCCACCGAGCGGGATCACCCGGCGGTTCGAGAAGGTGACGGCCGGCGGGGAGCCGCTGCCCGGCAGCATGCGGGGTGCGGGACGTCACCGTCGTGACCGGGGGACCCGGGCGGAGGACGGCGGTCACGACCGGGAGCCGACGCTCGTCGACCTCGAACTCCGTCCCCACCGGCAGATCGTGGTCCCGGCCGTCCCGGAGGTCATCGACCTCCACCAGCAGACCCAGCGTTCCTGCTAGAAGGCGTCCCGGAGAGCAGGCGCTCAGTCGTCGTCCCCGTCGTCCCCGTCGTCGTGGGACTCGTCCGGGTCGTGCCCGGGGTCGCCGCCGGAACTCGTCGTGGACGTCGAGCTCGTCGTGGACGTGGATCTCGTCGTGGACGTGGATCTCGTCACGGACGGCGCCGAGGTGGTGGACGAGGGGGCCGTCCCCGTCGGCCGCTTGGTTCGCGAGGTGGAGGAGGTCCCGGACGACGTCTCGTCCCCCGTGTCGTGCCCGGTGTCGTCCTTGGTGGCCCGGTGCTCCGGGGCGGACGTGACGGCCTGGGGGGCGACGGAACCGGTCGAACCCGTCGTCGGCGCCGCGGACGGCTGGGAGGGGGCCGACCTCGTCACGGTGGACGTCGACGCACGCCCGGCGCTCGTCGCCGGACTCTTCGTGACGGCCGCCGCCCGGACCGGCCGGCCTCCCGGCACCCCGGTGGCAAGGGTCGGCGACGTCGTGCCGGTGACCCGGGGCTCGTCGGACTGGAGTTCGATGCCGCCGTCGTCCCCCAGCACCGCGGCCACGGGCTCCGGACCTGGCTGGACGACGTACCAGACGCCACCCATCAGCAGCGGGACGGCGAACGCCGCCGCGAGGGCCAGCCGCCCTCGGGCCACCTCCTGGCGACGTGCCTCGGCCCTTCGGGCCCGACGCCGACCGACGCCGGCCACGGGGGCGAGACCGATCCCGGGGGTGAGGCCATGGGGCGGGGTGAGGCCACGGGGCCCGTCGTCCCGGCGGGTGAGGCGGAACCACACCTGGGCGAGATCCCACCGGAACTGAGCGAGGCGACGTCTGACCCGGGAGAGGCTCTGGCGAGCAGGACCCGGGAGCGACGACGCCGAGCGGGCCGTCCGTCGCTGACGCCGGTCCCGTCGCGGACGTTCCGCCGAGGTCCTGGCCACGGTCTTCCGATGTCCTTCCGTCGAGGATCCCGGCCGGTCCCTCACCGCCGGAGGCCGGAGGCCGGTCGAGGTGGTGACGGTGCGAGCATGGGAACCCCTGGGATGGCCCACGCTCGCCCGTCGCCCAGCAGTATTTCCCCCTCCGGGGCGGGCCCGATGCTCACAAACCGTTAAATGACCGCTAAGCGGTCCTCCGGTGCCGTACCTCTGTCGGAGGGCACGCACCCTGAACGGGGGACACGCTCGATCTTGTTCGGATCGGTGCCGATCCATCCCGCTCGATACTGTGATGACGGCAGTGAGAGTCCGGCGCGTGCGGGACCTCGACGCCGGATTCCCGGACCGGACTGGGACCGCTGCGGGAATTCCGGGCCGCCCGCTCACGCGCAGGAGCGGGCGGCCCGCCTCCACCGGTCACGCGGGGACGGACGTACCGTCCTCCTGGATGCACGCCCCGTAGCCCTCCACCAGCAACGACGACGGCGTGGGTTCCCCGACGACGTGCAGGACGAGATCACCCCGGCGAGCGTCCATGTCCACCACGCCCTCCGTACTCGCGTTCTCCTGGATCTTCCACCCCTCAGCCCGCAACGTGCGGAGGGCGTTGTTGGCGACGGTGAGGTGGTTCTGGGAGATGATCACACGGACGCCGTACCCCCAGCGTCGCGGCCACACGCCGGGCGATCCGAGCTTGCACGACGCGGCGACGTCCATCGTCTTCTCCCGCTTGACCGCCAGCTGCTGGGTGGGGCGGATCACCGAGTCCACGGCCCCCCGGAGGTCGGCCGCACTGAGCCTGAGAGCCTGCGCGGCGGCAGACGACTCCCCCTCCGCCGCGGAGCCCGCGCCGGACGACCGCGCGGAGGACACGGCGCCACCACCGCTGCCGCTACCGGCGTTGGAGACGGCACCTCCGCTCTGCCCGAGGGAACACCCGGACACCACGACCACCAGAGTCGCCACGACAAAGAGCGACCGGCACTTGCCGGACCTCCCTCTTACCGGTCGCTCTAACAGTGCAGGATTCAACTTAGGGAAGCCAGACAGCTTCCGGCGAGCGATCATCACGAGCACCCCCAGTCGGGCCTACTGAGCGGGCAGCACGAACGTTCCCAGGCCGTGACACGTCGAAGGCCCGCAGACAGCCTCAACGCGTTCCAGCAACTGTAGAGCCCCAACGGATCCACCTTTCAACCGATGCGGGGATCGCGTGCCGCGGTACGGCTCCACGGCACAGTGGACCCAGGCCGTGACGTGGGCGCGGCCCCCGTACCCCGTCCTTACCCCGTACCCCGACCACGGGAGCGAGCCTGCCGTGACCCTCACCCACGACGACCTGCCGGTGCCGCACGATCCGGCGACGGATCCGGTTGCTCCGCGTTCGACGGACCACGGCGCGGCCGGCCTGCCACCGGGAGACACCCTGGTGCTGGAGGGTGACCAGCAGGAGAGCGCCCAACGGGCCCAGTTGCCTCTGCCGGCACCTCGGTCCCGCCGCGGGTCGGGCGGTGCCCTGCGCCGTCAGGTCGTCCCACGTCCCTACCCGCAGCGCCGGGAACTGCGTGCCGGACATCTCCTCAACCACCGACGGCGTGTCGTGGAGGACCGACGCCACCCTCACCGCCGCCGGGCGGTCCCGGGGCCGGGGTGGAGGGTGTTCGTCGCCGTCGCGGGAGCGCTGCTGATGGTTCTGGTCAGCGGCATGGCGTTGGGGATCGTCACCGTGACACCGTCCGGTCTCGGCCTGCGATTC
>JAUPKQ010000131.1 GCA_030837345.1 Actinomycetota bacterium
GGCAGGGCGCCGGGCAGCTCCAGCCGCAGCGCCAGGGAGCCGGCCTCCGCCCCCGGGATCGCCCCGGCCCCGGCGTCCGCCCCGGCGTCGGCCCCGGCGTCGGCGGCCGGTTCGACGCGCAGCAGAGGCTGACCGGCGTTGACCTGGTCGTTCGCCGCCACGAGCACCTCGCGCACGAGACCGGCGAACGGCGCGTGCAGCACCGTCTCCATCTTCATGCTCTCGAGGACCGCGATCGGTTCCCCCGCCGCGACCTCGTCGCCGGGAGCGTGCGGGAGCGACACGACCAGCGCGGGGGCTGGTGATCTGACGACCCCGCCCTCGTCCTGCGTCACCCGGTGGACCGAACCGTCGATCTCGACCTGGTGCTCTGTTCCGTGGGAGGCCGTGACCACCCGGTAGGAGCGGCCCGCGATCCCGAGGCGCCCGACGTAGGCGCCGAGGCGCTCGATGGTGGCGTCGACGGTGCGGCCGTCGAGCGTCACCCGGTACAGCCCGGGAGCGAGCTGCGCGATCTCGACCCGGTGGGCGGCCCCGCGCAACTTGAGGTCGAACGTCCGCCCGACCTCGTGCCGGGCCTCGGGCCTGCCGCCGTGCGCGGTGGTGAGGAACCGGAGCCGTTCGATCCGCTCGGCGGACTCGTAGGCGTCGATCGCCGCGGTGACGACGGCGACCCCCGCGTGGCGGTGCGTGCCGAGCGCCCCGACCGTGCGCTGGCGGTCGATCCATCCGGTGTCGGCGCCGCCGTCGCGGATCTCCGGGCGTCCGAGGAGTTCGAGCAGGAAGGCCTTGTTCGTCGTCCCGCCCTCGACGACGACCGTCGTGTCGGTCAGCGCCCGTTCGAGGCGGGCCAGGGCCTGCTCACGGGTGGGGGCATACGCGATGATCTTGGCGATCATCGAGTCGAAGTCGGAAGGGATGACGTCGTCCTCGGTGACGCCGATGTCCACCCGGACGCCGGGACCGGCCGGCAGACGCAGCAGCGCGATCCGGCCGGGGGCCGGAGCGAAGTCCCGGTCTGGGTCCTCGGCGTTGAGGCGGGCCTCGACCGCGTGGCCCGTCTCCTCCGGGACGGGCCCGGTCAGCCGGCCACCCTCGGCGATCGACAGCTGGAGCGCGACGAGATCTGAGTCGGTGACCAGCTCGGTGACGGGGTGCTCGACCTGGAGACGGGTGTTGACCTCCAGGAAGGCGAAGGTCCGTTCGGCCGGCTGGTAGAGGAACTCCGCGGTGCCCGCACCCCGGTAGCCGACGGCGAGCGCCAGCCGGGCGGCGGCGTCCTTGACGAGCCGCGCCTGCTCGGCGTCCAGGACGGGGGAGGAGGACTCCTCGATCAGTTTCTGGTTGCGCCGCTGGACCGAGCAGTCCCGGACCCCGAGGGGCCACACCCCGCCCTGGCCGTCGGCGATCAACTGGACCTCGATGTGCCGGGCCCCGGTCACCAGGCGTTCCAGGAACACGACGTCGCTGCCGAAGGCCCGCCGGGCCTCCTCCTTCGTCCTGTCGAAGACGGCGGCCAGGTCCGCGTCGCTCGTCAGCACCCGGATGCCCCGGCCCCCGCCGCCCGCGGCGGCCTTGAGCATCAACGGGTAGCCGATGCGCCGGGCGTGCTCGGTCGCCTCGGCGAGATCGCGGACAGGGCCGTCGCTCCACGCCGCGACCGGGACCCCTGCCTCCTCGGCGAGCAGCTTGGCGCCGATCTTGTCACCGAGGCGGCGCATCGCCTCGCCCGTCGGGCCGATGAAGGTGATGCCGAGACGTTCGACGAGATCGGCGAAGGCCGCGTCCTCGGCGACGAAGCCCCAGCCCACCCAGACGGCGTCGGCCCCGCAGGCGACCAGGGCCCGTTCGAGGACGGCGTGGTCGAGATAGGGGCGCGCCGACGCCGGGCCCAGGTTGACGGCGTGGTCGGCCTCGCGGACGAACATCGCCGTCCGCTCACCCTCGGTGTGCAGGGCGACGGTCTCGACGGTCCGTCCGGACCGGGCGTTCAGCTCGTGCACGGCGTGGATGAGCCGCATGGCGGCCTCACCGCGGTTCACGACAGCCACTCGCGAGAGCATCGCTCGTCTCCTCGGATCTAACCGGTGCGGGCTCGGCCCAGCCGGGGCTCGGTGGCGGCGTCGGTGGATCGCGCCTCGGGCACACCTTAGGAGACGGTGGAGGTGATTCCCCCTAGGAGCATGGATTTTTCGATGACCGAGGTATTTCTTGGGAGGGGATCCATAGATCGACGGCCGGATCGCTGTGGGACAGCACCTTGAAATGCGGGCCCCGCCTGTGGGAGATCACGTTTGGATGAGTCACCCGGCCGGTCCCTGACCCGGGGGCCCGCCGGGTTCGGGTGGCGGTTGCGCCCCGGAATCCTCGTCGCCGGACGTGCCCTCGCCGCCGAGAGCTCCCTCGGCGGACGCGTTCTGCATGGTCGTGTACAGGGCGTTGAGACGTTTTCTCCGTTCGAGTTCGATCTCCTGCTCGTACCGCTGGGCGAGCCGGGTGATCAGGATGATTCCGTAGGTGCAGGCAGCCGCGACCGCCAGCCCGCGCAGCAGGGCCGACGTCAGGTCGAGGCTGCCCGTGGCCACGAGCTGGTAGAGCGGCCAACCCGCGACGGCGAGCGCCAGCAGGACGCCGGCGCGCGCCGAGATCAACGCCGGGTCACCGCCGACTGTTCAGCGGCGACCAGCCTCGCGCAGAGCAGCGCCGTCCACGTCACCCGGTCGATCGGGATGCCGTCGAGACGGACGATCGGCAGGCCGAGCTGGAGGGCCGCCGCCGGGTCCCGTACCTCGAACGTCCGGTCGAGGACGAGCGCGTCGATCGACCCGAGTGAGCTCAGCCAGCGCCGGGTGTGCTCCAGGGGGACGGTGGCGTCGACGACCGTCAGGACGACGCGGGCCCCGACGGCGGCGAGGGTGTCGAGCACGGGGGCGGCCCTGCCGCCGTCCGACTCGACCGCCACGACGACAGGCCCGCCGTACCGGGCCTTCACCAGGGCGTCCTCCCGCTCCGGGCCCTCTTCGGCCGGGACGACGACGACGGGACGGGGGCGGTGGCCCTCCGCGAGGTCGAGCGCCGTCCGGTACGCCTCCAGGGCGACGGTCCCGGTCGGGCCGACGACGGCGACGACTGTCGAGTCGGGGTCGATGTCGGGTTCGGGCAGGTATTCGAGGATCTTCAGGACCTCGCTGAAACGGTCGCCCGGCCGGTAGCGGGTCGTCCAGGGTTCGGGGACTCCGAGGGCGGCCAGGACGCTCCGGTCCGCATCGGCGCGGGGATCCCCGGCCGGGCCCGGATCGGGGAGGTCCCGGGAGGGGAGGGGGCCGAGCGGCTCGCCGGTGTCGATCCCGGTCACGGCGCCGGTGCCGGTGCCGGTGCCGTGGGGCGGGCCGTCGTCGGGGCCACTGCCGGGGCCACCGTCGGGGCCGCTGGTCCGGAGGGCGTCGAGAAGAGCGGTGAACTCCGGGCGGCTGGTCGAGCCGAACGTCTCCTCCGCTCCCGGCTCGTCCGGTCCGAGAGGCGTGACACCCGCCTCCGCGGCGGCGAGCGCGGCGAGAGCGGCCTCGCCGCGCGGCGTCGTCGTCCCGAAGATCGGAGCCGACCGGCGCTCCGTCCTCGCCGACGTCCGGACGGCCGTCCCCTCGGGCCGGATCCCCGCCCCGACCAGGTCGGCACTCCGGCCGGACCGGCTCTTCTCGACCGAGGGGAGGTCGACCTGCCGGGCCTCCGCGGCGCTCGCCCTCTCGGCCATGCTGAGGAGCGCATCGATCGACGAGCCAGCGGGAGCACCCTTGCGGGAGCGACGGGACGGCGGCGGGGGACCGATGGGTGCCTCATCGGCCTCGGGGAGGAAGAAGGAGGTCCCTCCGGTAGGGACGGTCCTCCCCCCGGGCCGGGCGACGTCACCGCTCCGGCGGGACGCGGTCGTCCCGGGGATCTCGACCGCCACCTCGAACCGTTCGCGGGCGAAGAATCCCCAGATCCCGCCGTGGCGGTACTTGTCGGCCCGCACGATGCGTGCGGTCGGCCCGCCCTCGGCATGCGCTTTGAGCAACAACGCTTCGAGGTCGTCACCCTCGAGCAGCAAATTCGTGGCCACGGGTCACCTGTCCAACGGTCTCGATCGACGTGACGCCCGCGGTCTCGGAGAAACCGATGACCGGGAGCTGGGGAAGACTGCCGCGCAGCAGGCGCCGCAACGGCAGGCGGAGCGGCCCGGCCGCGAGAAGAACCGGGGTCAGGCCTTCGTTCTCGGCCTGAGTGACAAAGGTGGTGAGGTCTCGGACCATGTGACTTGCGGCCACCGGGTCCATCGCGAGGACGACGCCCTGCTCGCTGGCCCGCATCGCCTCCGCCGCCTCCTGTTCGAGTTCGGCGTCGAGGGTGATGGCGAAGAGCGTGCCGTCCCGGGTGTAGGGAGCCGTCAGCGCGGGGCCGAGAGATCCCCGGGCGGCCTCGAGCAGGGCGTCGGGATCCGTGGAGGTCCGGGCACGCTGGCCGACGCCCTCCAGGACCCGGCCGAGGTCCCGGATCGACACCTGCTCGTCGAGCAGGCCTTGCAGCACCCGCTGGACGGCACCCAGAGGCAACAGTGCGGGGATCAGTTCCTCGACCGTCGTGGGCCGTTCGGTCTTCAGGACGTCGACGAGCTCGCGCACGTCGTCCAGGGACAGCAGGCGGGAGGCGTGCTGGCGGACGGTCTCGGCGAGGTGGGTCGTGACGACGGCCGCGCGTTCGACGATGGTCGCGCCGGCGATCTCGGCCGCGGGACGGTGCTCCACCGGGACCCAGACGGCGGGCAACCCGAAGACGGGCTCCGTGGTGCGCCGTCCCGGCAGGGAGTCGGGCGCGTCGCCGATCGCGAGCAGATGCCCGGGCGGGGCCTCCCCGGTGGCCGCCGTGATCCCGCCGACGCGGATCTCGTAGGTGCCGGGGGCGAGCGTCGCGCCGTCGCGGGTCCGGACCGGCGGCAGCACGATGCCGAGGTCGAGGGCCGTCTTCCGGCGCAGGGCCCGGACCCGGTCGAGCAGGTCGCCGCCGCGGCTCGGGTCGACGAGGTCGACGAGGTCAGGGGCGAGAAGCAGTTCGAGCGGATCCACCTTGAGCGACTCGGTGACCGGGTCGGGCGCCTCGGGCCCGGCACCCGGACCGCCCGGCAGCGCCGCCTGCGCCCCCGCGGGCAGCTCCGACCCTGTCTCCGGGGAGGCCGGCGAGCGGAGCGAGGCGAGGAGGAGGGTGCCTCCGGCGATCAGGAACGGCACCTTCGGCATCCCCGGGATCAGACACAGCCCGAGGAGAGCGCCGCCGCCGACCCGAAGGGCCTCTCTGTGCTGGGACAGCTGCGTGACCAGGTCGTTGCCGACGTCCCCCTCGCTCGTCGAGCGGGTGACGATGACGCCGGTCGCCACCGACATCAGCAGGGCCGGGATCTGCGACACCAGACCGTCGCCGACCGACAGGAGGCTGTAGGTCGTGATGGACTCGCTGGGCGACATCCCGCGCTGCAGCATGCCGATGGTGAACCCGCCGATGAGGTTGACCAGGGTGATGATCACCGCGGCCATGGCGTCGCCCTTGACGAACTTCGTGCCGCCGTCCATCGCCCCGTAGAAGTCCGCCTCGGCGCCGACCTCCTTGCGGCGGCGACGGGCCTCGTCCTCGTCGATGAGGCCCGAGTTGAGGTCGGCGTCGATGGCCATCTGCTTGCCGGGCATCGCGTCGAGCGTGAACCGGGCCCCCACCTCGGCGACCCGGGCCGCGCCGTTGGTGACGACCGTCAACTGGATGATGACCAGAATGGCGAAGATCGTCAGACCGATCACGAGGGAACCACCGATGACGATGTTCCCGAAGGCGTCGATCACCTTCCCCGCGTACCCGTCACGCAGGACCAGCCGGGTCGAGGAGACGTTGAGAGCCAACCGGAAGATCGTCGCGACCAGCACGACCGTGGGGAAGACCGCGAATTCCAGGGGCTTGCTCACCTGCATCGACACGAGCAGCACCAGAAGCGACACCGCGATGTTCGACGCGATGAGAACGTCGAGCAGAACTGCCGGTAGAGGCACGACCATCATCACGACGACGATCACAACGATGATCGGTACGGCCAGCTTGGCCAGCCGGCTAGACGGCATGCAGGACCTCCGTGGCAGGTTCGCGCGGGGTTCCGTGCGCTCGTGCAGGCCGTCCGTGGCTTGGATCCACTCTCGGCGGAACCCTCCGCGGCCTTGAGAGAGCCCTTCGGGTGACGACTCCGCCATCTGGGGGGCCGCTCGCCCTCTCGCGGCCTCCCCCGGAGCACGCCGCTCCCGGCTCCCGGTCACGGAGCGCACGGACAGTTCACCCGGATGCCCTCACTCCGACGGCGCATCCGCCCAGGCCGGTTCGAGACCTGGGACGAGGTGATCCTCAACGCGCCCGATCCCTTGATCACTCACGAAGGGGGCCTCGCCGGCGTCACCGCCGGGTAGCCGACCCACCCTTTGGGCAGTTGACCCGCCCTCCAGATGGCAGGGAATCAGTGTGTGCAGGTGCTGTCGCGATCGCGACGGTGATTGCACACACTGATTCCCCGCTGTCCGCGAGACGGGTCCACGACCCGGTCCCCAGCTGTCGATCACTCAGCCCTGCGACGGTGGGGGATCGTCCGTCCCCGTCGATCAGGCCAACCCATCCGTCAACGATCCGGATCACCTCGCTCAGGGCCGGAGCTCATCCGGAACGGACCCGCTCCCCTCGCCGCGGTACTCCTACGCCGCGGACCTGCAGATACCGAACCCGCCCGGACCACTCCGGGCAACCCCGATTCGACTCACAGTTTGCGATCACTGTCCGTTGCGAGCCGTTGCCCGGAAAGGCTCACTGTCGCGACTCGGCCTCGGGAAAGGCATCATTTTGTTGATCGGCGAGGTGAGGGCTGCGGTCATCGGAGTGGTCTCCGTTTCGGAGGGGGTTCGCTGGAGCTAGAGAGCGAAGTGCGTAGTCTTTGTGTTGCTCTCGTGGGGGATAAGTGTCGAATAACGGCACTAAATCCCCACGGAATCGACACTTTCTCTGCGCACTTTCATGACCCCCCCACGATCAAGGGCGCCGCATGACCAGCCGATCCGACCATGCGCAGTGATCAACCGTTACAGGGAAGGGGTCGCTGAGCCTTTCCTTGGAGGCTGTTCGCGTAGTGCTTCATCGCGCTGGATGACCAGACGTCTGATCGTGTGGCGCGGTGACGCCGCTGCCGAGCCGTTAGAGGCAGTAGATTGCGGCTCTGGGCGATGACGAGTCGAGGATCGGGTAGCGCATCCGTTTCGCGGACCGCGGGGAATCATTGTGTGCAATCACCGTCGTGATAACGACAGCAACTGCACACTCTGATTATTCCAGGCCGAAATGGCGAGTCGGTCACCCGGTATTGGCATGAGGGATGCTGCCCTGATGGGTGATCAAGGGACGTTGCCCGTCGACGACCACCTTTCCCGAGGTCTCGAACCGTATGATCAGGCTACTCGACCATC
>JAUPKQ010000132.1 GCA_030837345.1 Actinomycetota bacterium
GGATGAAGTACTTCTCGGCGATCGTCCACGTCTTGTTGTACGGGGCCCAGTCACCGCTGATGCGCCCGTAGGTCGCCTCGGTCCACATCAGGTAGCTCATGGCCTCGGACGTCGTCTCGTGTCCCTGGTCGGGAGCCTCGACCATCAGCGTCTCGACCGAGTGGTACGGGACACCTTCCTTGCTGAAGTACCCGTTGGCCGGGTCCTTCAACTTGTCGTACATGGTCAGGAACCGCTCGTCGTACTCGCTCGTCGCCGCCGCGACCTCGGTGACCCGTGCCGTCGCCGGGCTGTAGCCGGTGGCGGAGGAGGTGATCGCCACCGACGCGGGTGTCCCCTTGGCGTCTGAGGTGACCGTGACGGTCTGCGGCGTCGCCCAGGTGGACGGCGTGAAGGTGAGTTTCTCACCGGAGGCGACGGCCACGCCGTCCGCCCCGGTGGGGTGAGCTGTCGTCACGGTGACGTCGGACGACGGCGCGGACGACAGCGAGACCTTGAAGGTGCTCTTCTTGCCCGCCACGAGGGCCCGTGACTCGGGGCTGACCTTGACCGCCGGGGTACCCGACACCGTGATTCCGGACGGGGCCGTGGACACGGTGGCCCCGCTGCTGTCGTACGCCTTGGCCGTGATCGAGTAGGCGCCGTCGGGGACGTCACGCCACGTCGCGGTGAACGGGCTCGTCGACGTCGTCGCGATGAGGGCCTTGTTGGAGTAGTACTCCACCTTGCTCACGGTCTTGCCGACGGTCTTGCCCACGGTCGAGACCGAGAGCGGGACGGCCGCCTTGGTGCTGAAACTGGCCCCCGCGACCGGTGCGGTGAGACGCACGCCCTGGAGCCGTGCGGCCGAGGAGCGGGACGACGCCACGTCATCGGGCGTCGCGTGGGCGGGGGAGATATTCACCGCGGCTGCCCCGCCCAATGTCAGCACGCAGGCGGCGGTAACGCCTACGGCTCTTCGAAACCGTAGCGGTCCGAACGTCAGGGATGAATGCTTCCTCATTCGTGACCATCCTTCGCATGGTGACGTCGGCCGTCTGTGGGCAGCCGTCGGTGACCCGGAGAATTCGCAGGGAACACTCCCGGCGATGGTCGTACGGTAGGGAAGCGAATATGGGCTGTAAAGAGTATGGCCGGAGCCGTTTGCTTTTATGGCGTCCGGCATTTCCTCCCGGGCTCTTCCTCGCCGTCTTCCTGCCTGCGTCTCGCGCGATCCTCCCGTGAGCAGCGGCTTCGCGCTCCGGTCGACGAGGCCTGCGAACGACCCCGTCGACGCTGAATCCCATTCAGTCGGACCTTGAAAAGATGCCCCCCGACATGCGTCGGGGGGCGGAAATCGCCGGGGAGTTCCCGGTCCGTCAGCCCTTGCGGTTACCCCACATCAGCTTCGGGAAGACGGCTTCCGACTTCGGGTTGGCGTCGGCGCCGTGGATCGTGAAGCCAGCCTTGTCCTGGTGGAGGACGTTGAAGTAGACGGAGTAGAGGACCTTACCCGAGGCCCCCTGGGGGATGCGGTCACCGAGCTTCCAGGTCGCGGTGTTGGCGTGCGTGTTCATCCAGGCGTTCACAGCCTTGATCCACTCCGGGTGGTCGACGCCCTTGCCCTCGGGCTTCAGACCCCATTCCGGGAAGCAGAGAGGCTTTCCGTGCTCCTCGGCGAACTGGCGCCAGGACTCCGGACCCTTCGGATTGTCGTATTTATCCCTGTCGTCGGCCTCGGAATTCCAGGCGTCGATGTCAACCCGGGCGGGAGTGGATTCGTCGTCGTAGTAGTCCGGGGCGACGCAGTCGACGGCGTCGTCGCCGGGGTACCAGTACTTGACATTGATCTTGGTGTGGTCGCTGTAGTTCGGTGACCAGGAGATGTACGCCTTCGGCATCGCTTCACGGAGGATGCCCGCGTAGCGGCTGAACGCCTTCTTGAAGTCGTCCGAGTTCTCCTCGGTGACCATCCAGCTCTTGTACCAGTTACCGTTCATCTCGTGGAACGGGCGGATGAACGTGGGCCCCTCGGCGTTCTCGCGGGCCTTCGCGATGACCTTCGCGGCCTCGCGCCAGCGCTCGTCGTACTCGCCGTTCGCGGCCGCCGCGTAGTTCTCCTCGGTGTCGAGGACGGTGCCTCCCACCGCGATGTCGAGGGCGCCTTTCCAGTCCTTGAACTCCTTGACCAGGGTGTGGAGTTCTCTCTGGGAGGCGTCGTCCGTGTCGGACCAGGTCCCCGAGATCGTCACCGGCTGCCCGAGCCACTTCTCGAAGTCGCCGTCCCTCACCCCGAGGCCAGACGCACCCGCGTACCAGCCGCCGACCGTCGAGGCCTCGATCGTCCGGGCCTGTGGCGCCGGAGACGGGGACGACGAGGGGATCCGTTGCGGTTTGTTCGCACCGGAGAACGCCCACACCATCACCCCGGCGACGAGCAGGAGCACGACACCGGCCGCGACGGCGGCGAGGACGAGCACCTGCCGGGACCGCCCCGCACCGGATGGCGGAGCGACTCGATTCGGACGAGTCTCGGATGTGTCGGGCATATGACTCACAGTGTGGCTCCCACCCGGGTCAACACAGGATCGCGGGACGGACGGAGTGGTTGCGGACTCCAGAAAAGCGCAACCAGGTCATGACGCTGCGTGGTCATTTCGGTCGCCCCCGGCAGATCCCCCGACGATCAGGACGTGTAGAGCTTATCCAATCCCGGGGAAGATTTCCGTCGGAAGGTTACTGCCAGTTAACCAGTTCCCGATCAATCGGTGTTGCGGACAACAGCTCACCTCCGGTGACGTCCGGGGAACGCGAAATGACGGCCATCTCGGCCATTTCCTCCGGGAGACAGGTGCCCCGATAAACCGGTCAGCCCCCGTGCCGAGCCGTTCCCTCCCGGCGGACCCGGATCCCGTGGTATCACCGTCACCGCTCGTGGATCCACTGAGCGAAGGGCCTTGAGACCGTGGCCCCGCACGTGTGGAAGGCAGGGCGAAGACAGCATGCGAGCGACGACGCCACCGGATCCCCCGGGCCGGGAGGATCCCTCGGGCCGGGACTACTCCACCTCAGCGCGGCTCACCCGGCGGCTGTGCGACGTCATCCCCGGCGGTGCCCATACCTACGCCAAAGGCGCGGACCAGTACCCGGAGGGTATGGCCCCGGTGATCCGGCGGGGCCTGGGCGCCCGGGTGTGGGACGTCGACGGCTTCGGCTACCTCGAGTACGGCAGCGGGCTGCGGTCGGTCGCCCTCGGCCACGCCCACCCACGGGTGACGGCTGCCGTGACGGAAGCCGTCCGCCACGGCAGCAACTTCACCCGTCCCGCCGAGATCGAACTGACCGCGGCGGAGGCCCTGCTGGCCCTGCTGCCACGGGCCGACATGGTCAAGTTCGCGAAGAACGGCTCCGACGCGACGACGGCGGCGGTCAAGCTCGCCAGAGCGGTGACGGGTCGTGATCTGGTCGCGACCTGCCGTGACCACCCCTTCTTCTCGGTCGACGACTGGTTCATCGGGACGACGCCGATGTCCGCCGGGGTGCCGTCCGCCGTCCGGGCGATGACTGCCGGTTTCCGCTACGGCGACCTGGACGACGTCCGCCGCCTGTTCACCGAGCACCCCGAGCAGATCGCCTGCCTGATCACCGAGCCCGCCACGACCGTCGCGCCTCCGCCGGGGTACTACGCGGGCCTGCGACGCCTGTGCGACGAGCACGGTGTGCTCCTCGTGCTCGACGAGATGATCACAGGGTTCCGGTGGGCGACCGGAGGGGCCCAGGACCTGTTCGACATCGACCCGGACCTCTCGACGTTCGGCAAGGCGATGGGCAACGGGTTCGCCGTCGCAGCCCTCGCCGGACGCCGCGAGCACCTCGAACTCGGCGGGATGGACCACGGGCGCGAACGGGTCTTCCTCCTCTCGACGACCCACGGCGCCGAGACCCACGCCCTCGCGGCGCATCTCGCCGTGATCGAGGCCCACCGGGAGGAGAACGTCGTCGCCACCTTGGCCCGGCGCGGCGAGCTGCTCGCCGAACGGGTGCGGGCCGCGGCGGTCGCCGCCGACGTCGCGGACCACGTCCTCGTCCTCGGCGCTCCGTGCAACCTCGTGCACGCGACCCTCGACGCCGAGGGGCGGCGCTCGCAGGAGTTCCGGACGCTGTTCCTCGCCGAGCTGCTGAGACGAGGGGTGATCGCGCCCTCCTTCGTCGTCAGCGCGGCCCTCACCCCGGACGACGTCGAGGAGACCGCGTCCGCCGTGTACGAGGCCTGCCTGGTCTACCGCAAGGCGCTCGACTCCGGGATCGGGACGTGCCTGACGGGCCGGCCCGTCCGTCCCGCCCTGCGCGCCCGCGACTGAGCCCGCCGCGGTGCCCGGACAGGTGGCGAGGGCGCTCATCGCGTCGAGGTTCCTGCCGTCACGGGTCCGGGCGAGGCTGTACCGGTGCACGGGGCTCGTCGTGGACCACGGCGCCCGGATCATGCCCGGGGTGACGTTCCGGCCGGGCCTGGTGCGGATCGGTGCCCGGGTGTTCGTCAATCAGGACTGCGTGATCGACCCCGGCCCGGCATCCGTGACGATCGAGGACGGCGTCGCCCTCGGGCCCCGGGTGATGCTGCTGGCCGCCTCGCACGAGCCCGGGACGCCGGTGATGCGCGCGGGAGCGGTCACGGGCGCGCCGATCGTCGTCGGGGAGGGCAGCTGGATCGGTGCCGGGGCCGTCGTCCTCGCCGGGGTGTGTATCGGGCGGGGTTGCGTGATCGGCGCGGGGGCCGTCGTCGTCCGTGACACGGACCCCGACGGTGTCTACGCCGGCGTCCCCGCCCGCCGGATCCGCGACCTGCCCTGACCGGCCGGTGTCCGGCCGGTCAGGTGAGCCGGCCGGTCAGGTGAGCTGGTCGCACGTCGCACAGTTGATGTACAGGGTGCACAGGTCCTTCGGGCAGGTCACGGCGGTACCGGCCAGACCGAGACAGACCCGCTCCATGTGCCGGAACCGGGCGCCCTTGGCGAGCACGACGACCTCGGACAGAGCGACGGCCGGGTCGCGGTCGCCGAGGATGCGATCCACGAGCCCGAGCGCGTCGAGCGCCGAGGCCGCGGTGTGGGCGCTGGCGGCGGGCAGGCCCTGCGCGAGCGCCTCGTCGCGCAGGGCGGCGGCGTCTCCGACCGTGATCAGGTGGGTGGCGTGGCGGGCGGCGACCGCGCGGACCCGCCGGTGGAGGTCGGCGCTCGCCCGCCCGAGTTCGCCCATCTCCCCGAGCACGGCGATCTTCATCCGGCCGGGGAGGCTGCCGAGCAGGTCCAGGCTGGACAGCATCGCGTCCGGGCTGCCGTTGTAGGTGTCGTCGAGGACCAGCAGCCCGTCGTCCTGACGGCGCAGGCTGGACCGCCCAGCGGGTGGCGTGGTCCCGGCCAGGGATCCGACCGCGGACGCCGGGTCGATCCCGCAGCGTGCGGCCACCGCGACGGCGGCCATCACCGCGGAGGCGAAGTGCCGCCCGGCCACGGCCAGGTGAAAAGCCACCTCCTGGCCGGTGGCCGCCACCCGCAGCGTGCCTCGGGTGCCGGCCTCGGTCACGGTGACGTCCACCGCGCGGACGTCGTTGCCCTCCGCGAAGCCGTACCGGATCACCGTCAGGTCCTCAAGGCCAGGCAGGGCCGCCACGGCCCGGATCAGCTGTGGGTCGTCACCGTTGACCACCAGGGTCCCGCCCGGGCCGACCGCGCGCAGCAGGTCGGTCTTCTCCGCGGCCAGGGCGTCGTGGCCGGCGAAGTTGCCGATGTGCGCCCATCCCACGTTCGTGATCACGGCGATGTCCGGGCGCACCAGCGCGGCCAGAGGCGCGATCTCCCCGGGATGGTTCGTACCGATCTCGGCGACCACGTGGGTGGTGCCCGGGTCGATCGTCGTCAGGTTCAGCGGCACGCCGAGATGGTTGTTGAAGCTCGCCTTGTTCGCCTGCACGACGAACGTCTCCGACAACGCCGCGGCGATCATCGTCTTGGCGGTCGTCTTGCCCGCCGACCCGGTGATCGCGACCGCCGTCGCGCCGCTGCGGGCGCGCACCGCGGCGCCGATCCCCTGCAGCGCCGCCAGCGTGTCCGGCACCCGGATCACCCGCACCCCCGCCGGGGCCGCCACGTCCCGGCTGACCAGCAGCCCGCCCGCCCCCGCCGACACCGCCGCGCCCAGGAAGTCGTGCCCGTCCCGGGCCTCGCCCCTGATCGCCACGAACAGCTCCCCACCGGCGAGATCACGGGTGTCGATGCTGGCCCGGGGAAAACTGGTCGCCTGACCGGTCCCCTCACCGACGACGGCGGTCGGTACGGCTGCGGTGATGTCCTCCAGCGTCAGCACGCGACAATCCCTTCTGGCTGCCCACTCGGCAGATCCGGCTCGCCGCCCACGGTATCGGTCGGATCGGTGAGCGGAGCGGACCCGATCAGCTGGCCCCGTCTTCCGCACCTCGGCTGGCTTCAGCCGTCGCGGGGTCGGCGAGGGGTCGATGGTCGTTTGGCGGGGCGTCCGGCGTTGAGGCCGGGCAGCGGCGTACGACGCTATTCGATGGCCACGGACGAGCGAGTAAGGTGCGAATAGTCGAACGTTCGAGGTCGATATCCCGGACCTCATGCTTGCGGTGACGCCCGCATGAAGAATTTTCACACTCATCATGCAGCGACTCCGCGCTCACGCGCCACCACAACTCACCCATTCCTCCAGGTCCTCCGTCAAGAGCACCGTCGGTGTCACCGTGCAAGTCGATCCAGAGCACCATCGATGGCTTCCCGCAGGTTGACAGATCGCGCACACTTGACCTGAAATGAACCATCCATCAGTAGTGGTCGCAGTGCGATGTTAACGTTCACTCGGCGGGATGCCGGATGGGCCGGATGAGCGTGACGTACCGTCTGCAACTCACGGGCTGACGACATCACCGTCGTCAACCGGCCTTTTCTGACCCATTTCTCGGTTCGCGAGAGGCCTCTTCAGCACCGTGCACCTACGTGCACGTGGCACGCAGCGTGCGGCGAGGGAAGCGCACCGAATCCTGACGCCGGATGCCGAACCACTCGTCACCGGTCCGACAACCGAAAGGCTCTCCACTCATGTCCTCGCCAATGTTCCGAGTCACCCGACACAGACTGCGCTCCCCCGGCGCAACGCGGGGTCACGCTGTCACTAGTGTGCGGTTCGCATCGACCCGCGGAAGATCGCGACGCATGGTCGCCTGGGTAGTGACTCTTCTGTGCGCCATGACGCTGCTCCCAACGGCGGCCAATGCGGATAATCCAATCATTCAAACCATCTATACCGCTGACCCAGCTCCCCTGGTGCACGACGGTCGCGTATACCTCTACACAGGACACGACGAAGACGGATCAACGTATTACACCATGAAGGAGTGGAGGGTCTGGTCATCCACGGACATGGTCAACTGGACCGACCACGGATCACCGTTGAGTCTCTCCACCTTCTCCTGGGCGAGCGCCGACGCCTGGGCCGGGCAGACCGTCTACAGGAACGGCAAGTTCTACTGGTACGTTCCAGTGAAGAACCGCACCTCAGGCGCGATGGCCATCGGGGTGGCGGTTTCGACCAGCCCCACCGGGCCATTCAAGGACGCATTGGGCCACCCGCTGGTGGAGAACTGGGAGATCGACCCCACGGTCTTCATCGACGATGATGGGCAAGCCTATCTCTACTGGGGCAATCCACGCCTGTGGTACGTCAAGTTGAACGCCGACATGATTTCCTATTCGGGTAGCCCGGCTCAGATTCCCTTGACCACCCAGGGCTACGGGACCCGCACCGGGAACACGAGTCGCCCGACGCTCTTCGAAGAGGCCCCGTGGGTCTTCAAGCGCAACGGCCTTTACTACAATGTGTTCGCCGCAGAATGCTGCTCCGAATTTATCGCCTATTCAACGGCTCCCAGCCCCACGGGACCCTGGACCTACCGGGGGACTATCATGCCCAGGCAGGGGGCCAGCTTCACCAACCACCCAAGCATTATTGACTACAAAGGCGTTTCGTACTTCTTCTACCACAACGGCGCGCTTCCGGGCGGCGGTGGCTTCACTCGGTCGGTCGCGGTGGAGAAGTTCAACTACAACACCAACGGCACTATTCCGACCATCAACATGACCACGACAGGGGCGCCCCAAGTGGGTACCCTTGATCCCTACGTCCGCCAAGAGGCCGAAACGATCGCCTGGGAGTCCGGCGTCGAGTCAGAAGCCTCCAGCGAGGGCGGAATGAACATCCGACAGATTGAGAACGGGGACTGGGTCAAGGTCAAGGGCGTCGCCTTCGGCGCGGGCGCGGCGTCGTTCAACGCAAGAGTCGCCTCCGCGGCCAATGGCGGCAACATCGAGCTTCACCTCGACAGCGTCAACGGCACCCGTGTGGGCACCTGCGGCGTTCCGTCTACCGGCGGGTGGCAGACGTGGACGACGGTGTCCTGTCCCGTGAACGGCGCTACCGGAACGCACGATCTGTATTTCAAGTACACCGGCGGCAGCGGCGCCCTCTTCAATCTGAACTGGTGGCAGTTCCAGGCGGCCGGCAACTGACCGACCACCACCCCGACCACGTCTCCTGACGGCACGTGCAGCGCCACCTACCGCACTACCAGCTCCTGGTCAGCAGGGTTCCAGGGCAGGGCCCCGGCGTTGTCCGGGCCTGAGGTGATGTGCTCGGTTTTGGGTGTGTACGGCGTGGCGTCCTGACAGGGGAGCGCGGCTCCTGGTGATCTTTCGGGTGCTGAAGCCTGAAGATCGTTCCGGGAGCCGCGCTCGTGTCCGCGTCCTGCCCGTCGAAGTCCGTCCTTGACCAGTCGGCCGATTGGGCCCGGTGGGAGTCGGAGGCGGACCTTGACCACCAGGGCGTCGAAGAACACCACGGGTGGACGGCGTCCAGGGGCCGGGTCTGCCACGCGGCCACCTCGGGGCTAGCGGGTGAAGGTGCTTCCCGCGTCCTGGCGGTAGGGATCGGCCCGCCAGGCGTCCTTGCCGACCCTTTGGTCGGAGTGCAGGAGGAAGAAGTGCCAGTCCCCCCGGTAGACGTTGTTCGTGAACACGTTGCCCTGGTGGAAGACGAGGCGTTGCTCGACGACGGTCCCCCGGTAGGGCGACCAGTCGGGGTAGGTTCCCCAGTCGCCGAGGATCGCGTTGTGCCCGCAGTACGCCGGGGTGCATCCGGTGACGTTCTTCAGGTCGAGATCGAAGACGTTGTCGTGGACCCGCACGTTCTGGGTCTTCCAGCGGCAGTCGGAGTAGTACGGCTCCGTGGCGATACGGCCAGCGCTACAGGTGGCGAGCGTGACGACGGACGGTCTCACCAGGGTGCAGTAGCCCGTCGAGGTGTTGGCGGGGGAGTTGCAGAACCGGTTGGAGCCCTCCCACAGCGTGACGCCGTTGTGGTTGTCCTGGACGAGATTGCCCGAGATGTCGATCACGGGGGCTCCGACCAGGGTGTGCCGGACGCGGGCGTCGCCCCCGGACTCCGAGATGTAGATCGCGGCGTCCGGCCAGGTCTCCTTGCGGGCGATCCGGAGGAACGTCGTCAAGCACAATCTGCTCACCGTCGGCCGGGACCGCATCGCCCGCAAGGAGACCTGGCCGGA
>JAUPKQ010000133.1 GCA_030837345.1 Actinomycetota bacterium
GCAAACCGTCGACGGCGGACCTGACCCCAGGGAGTGGCCAAGGTGCGATCGCATCCTCAGGCACGGGTGTCAGAAGTGGCGGGCGACCGGGATCGGACAGTCGAACAACTGTCCGATCGGCCTGGGTCAAATGTCCGTGATGCGAGGTAGAATTCGGGTACCTCGGCAGGGTCCGGGGTGGCATGACGATCGGAGTGGCGGGCCGTGGCCGACGGGTGACACCCGCGGCGGGGACGGGCTCCCGGGCCGTGTTCCATGGCTCCCGCCGGCGCGTCACGCCCTGGCCGGTGAGGGGGAAGATCCATGGCGATTGCGACGTCCCTGACATCATTCATGCAGTTCACAGGGGAGGTTGGCCCTCGGCGAGGGCGGGTGCCGGCCACCCTCCGGGCGATGTACGACGATCCGACCCGGCACCCGTGGGCCTACTACGGGCCGATGGTCAGCGCGATCAAGGCAGGCTTCTCGACGGGGGACATGTCCTCGGCCGTCGGGGAGGCCCTGACCGTGGCCCAGGAGCGGGCGCTGGACGCCCGCTGCCGGGGACAGCTGAAGCACTATAGCCAGCTGGCGGAGGGTGCTCTGGAGCTGAGTCGTCAGGCGAGAGTCACGAGGACCTTCACCCCGCCCAGCGTGACGTGGACCCACGAAAGCCTGACCATCAGGGTCTCTCCCCAGCTCGGGGTCGAACGACGGCACCGGCGTGAGGTGTGGCTGCTCCACCTCAAGGAGACTCCCCTGACCCAGGCGACCGCCGATCCCGCACTGATCATCATGACCGAGGCGTTGGAGACCGAACCGGATCTCGTGCCCCGGGTCGTCGACGTCCGCCGGGCCGCCGTCTTCGGGCTCGCCGCGAACCGTTCCCGGCCGAGGCTCGCCGCGTGGATCAGGGGTGAGGCCGAGCTGTTCGTCAGGCTGTGGGAGGAGCCTGCGGCCTGAGGCGCGGCGGACGGCGTCCGGGTCAGCCGGGGAGCTTGCCCGAGGTGACGAGGTCCCGGTACCAGCGGGCGCTGTCCTTCCAGGTGCGTCGCTGGGTGTCGTAGTCGATCCGGATGATGCCGAACCTCCGGTCGAAGCCGTAGGCCCACTCGAAGTTGTCCATGAGGGACCACACGAAGTACCCATGGACGTCGGCCCCAGCGTCCCTCGCCGCTCCGACGGCCTCGATGTGGCCCCGTAGGTACTCGACACGGTCGACGTCGTGGATCTCGCCGTCCGCGTCGACCGTGTCGGTGAACGCCGCGCCGTTCTCGGTGACCATCATCGGCAGGCCCGGGTACTCCTTGGCGATCCGGACCAGCAGTTCGGTCAGGCCTCCCGGGTCGATGTTCCACCCCATCGCCGTGTGCGGTCCCGGTTGCGGCAGGAAGTCGACGTCGTCCGCGCCCACCCACGGCGTGGCCCCGGACTTCCCGTGGCCGTCGTGGGTCGCCCGTGGCGAGACCCCGTCCCAGGCGGTGACGCGTTGCGTGGAGTAGTAGTTCACCCCGAGCACGTCGAGCGGGACGGCGGCCGTCGCCTCGTCGCCGTCGCGGACGAACGCCCAGTCGGTGACGGAGGCGGTGTCCCGGAGCAGGTCGGCGGGGTAGGCGCCCTCCAGCATCGGGCCGAGGAACGCCCGGTTGCCGACCGCGTCGATCCGGCGGGCGGCGTCGAGATCCTTCTCCGACCCGCTGGCGGGACGGACGACGTGCAGGTTGAGCGTTACGGAGAGTTGCGCCTTCGGCGCCAGTTCGCGGACCACCCGGCCACCGAACCCGTGGGCGAGGTTCAGGTGATGGACGGCGGCGAGCGCCGCCGCGGGCTCGGTGCGGCCGGGGGCGTGCACGCCGGAGGCGTACCCGAGGTAGGCCGAGCACCAGGGCTCGTTCAGCGTCGTCCAGGTGTGCACGCGGTCGCCGAGGGCCGCGACGGCGAGGCGGGCGTACTCCTCGTAGCGGAGGGCCGTCTCGCGCGCGGGCCACCCTCCGGCGTCCTCGGCCCACTGGGGAAGATCCCAGTGGTAGAGGGTGACGACGGGGGCGATCCCCCGGGATAAAAGGCCGTCGACGAGCCGCGAGTAGAAGTCGAGACCCCGCTGGTCGACCGTTCCCGGGCCCTCCGGCTGGATGCGCGGCCACGCGAGCGAGAACCGGTACGCGCCGAGTCCGAGGTCACGCAGCTGGCCGAGGTCCGACTCCCAGCGGTGGTAGTGGTCCGCGGCGGTGTCACCGGTGTCGCCGTTCAGCACGCGGCCGGGGGTGTGGCTGAAGGTGTCCCAGATGGACGGCGTCCGGCCGTCCTCCGTGACGCCTCCTTCGATCTGGTAGGACGCGGTGGCGGCGCCCCACAGGAAACCGTCCGGGAACTGGCGACCTGGCATGGGGATTCCTCATCTCCGGCGAGTTGCGTCTGGCGACGGAGCGTACAAGAGATGTTTCGCTCCGTGAGGCACGGGGGAAATGCTCATCACTGAATCAGGTGCTCAGGCATCATATCGAAACGATTCGAAACTCAGCGGAGGAGGGTCTTCATCTCCGCGACGTCGGCCTCCCCGGCGGCGGCGATGTCGGCGGCCAGTCCCTTGACCCGTTCGTCCGCACCACTCTTGAGCTGTCCTTGCGCCTGGGCGACGGCTCCCTCCTGATGGGCGATCAGGACCGTGAGGAACCGGCGGTCGAAATCCGCGCCCTTCGCGGCGGTGAGCGCTGCCAGGCCGGGCGCCGAGGTGGTCCCCGTGACCGGCCGGCCGGCGGCGGTGACCGCCGGAACCGGTTGTCCCCAGGCGGTCGCCCAGCGGGTGAGTTGCTCGGTCTCCGGGGTGGCCGCCGTCTCGACGCGCTGCGCGAGA
>JAUPKQ010000134.1 GCA_030837345.1 Actinomycetota bacterium
CGCCTCCCGCGCCGCGGCCTCGGCCTCGCGAAGCTGTGTCCGCGCGGCCTCCCGTTCCGTGGCGGCCCGCTCGGTCGCCGCCCGCGCCGCGGCCCTGGCCCGGTCGGCGTCCGAACGCAGTTTGCGCGACTCACGCCGCAGGCCGGAGATCTCCTCGTCGAGCTCGGTGATCTTCGAACGTTCCCGGTCGAGCATCTCCCGGAGCCGGTCCGCCTCCTCGCGCGCGGCCTTGACCTCGGCCCGGAGCGCGCTGTCCGTCTGCCGCGCCGTCTCCTGCTCCCCGGCCCGGCGCACGGCGTCCGTCAGCGTCGTCGCGAGCGACGCCCACTCCGCGGGACGGAGGAGGTACACCCCGGCGAGCGCGAGTTCCGGATCGACCGCCCCCGGGACCGTGCCCGCGTCGATCGCCACCGCCAGGTCGGGGTACAGGGCACGCCAGGCGGCGGCCACCTGGTGCCGGAACCCCGGGTCGCGGTCGAGGGCGGCCCCGAGCTGCCCCGCCCCGACACGCGCACGCCGGGCGGGGGCGAAGGCGCGCACCCGGACGAGGGTCGAGGGGATGGCGGGGCCGACGAGTTCGCCCAGCACCGTCGCGGCGAGATCGGCCAGACGCCGGCGCACGCTCTCGGGGAGGATCAGCGGGGACGCCGGCGGATTCATACTCCCCAAGGTACTGACCCGGGTGCTCACGCACCGGCCGGACGGCGCCGCCGACGAGGCCCATGCCCGATGTGTCGGACCTTGCCCGTACGGTCGTACCCATGGGCACGGAACACCCGCCGGCGAGGCAATCGACCATCGACGACCTCGGGACCCCCCTGATCGACGTCACCTTCGTCGTCGTCGACCTCGAAACCACGGGGCGTTCCCCCTCGGAGGCGGGAATCACCGAGATCGGGGCCGTCAAGGTCAGGGGAGGGGAACGCCTCGGCGAATTCTCGACCCTCGTGAACCCCGGCACCCCGATCCCGGCGTTCATCTCCGTCCTCACCGGCATCACCGACGCGATGGTGGCGACGGCGCCGCGCATCGGCGAAGCCCTCGCCTCGTTCCTTGAGTTCTCCCGCGACTGCGTGTTCGTCGCCCACAACGCGCCCTTCGACATCTCCTTCCTCCAGGCGGCCTGCACCGGGACCGGCCAGGCCTGGCCCTCGGCGCGGGTGGTCGACACCGTCCGGCTCGCCCGGCACGTCGTCACCCGCGAGGAGGCACCCAACCGCAAGCTGGGGACCCTCGCGCGCCTGTTCGGTTCTCCGGTCGCCCCCGATCACCGGGCGCTGACGGACGCGCGGGCGACGGTCGACGTCCTGCACGCCCTCCTCGACCGGGTCGGGAACCTCGGCGTCACCTCGCTGGAGGAGCTGACGACCTTCACCTCCGAGGTCCCCGCCGCGACCCGCCGCAAACGGCACCTCGCCGACTCCCTGCCGCACGCCCCCGGGGTCTACGTGTTCAGCGACGACGCGGGGCGCCCCCTCTACGTCGGGACCTCGGTCGACATCCGCACCCGGGTCCGCGGCTACTTCACCGCGTCGGAGCAGCGGTCGCGCATGGCCGAGATGGTGCGGCTGGCGCACACGGTCACCCCGATCGTCTGCGCGACCCCCCTGGAGGCCCGGGTCCGCGAGCTCCGGCTGATCGCCGAGCACTCCCCCCGCTACAACCGGCGCTCGCGCTTCCCCGACCGGGTGCCCTGGGTCAAGCTGACGGTCGAGACGTTCCCCCGGCTGTCGGTCGTCCGCCGGGTCGCGGACGACGGCGCGGTCTACCTGGGGCCGTTCGGGTCCGCGGCCCAGGCGGATCTCGCCGTCGAAGCCCTCCACGAGACCTTCCCCCTGCGCCGCTGCACGCGACGTCTGCCTCGTCGTCCCGATCCGTCGGCCGAGGCCTGTCAGCTCGCCGAGATGGGCCGGTGCGGCGCACCGTGTGCGGGAGGGAAGGACGCCGACGGCTACGCCGCCACCGTCGAACAGGCCCGGCAGGCGATCGTCTCCGATCCCCAGCCCGTGCTCGACGCGCTCCTCGCCCGGGCCGGGGCGCTCGCCGCGGCGGAACGTTTCGAGGAGGCCGCCGTCGAACGCGACCGTCTGCTGGCCTTCGTCCGCGCCGCGGCGCGTCTCCAGCGGCTCCTCCCCGTGACCGCGTCCCCGGAACTCGTCGCGGCCTCTCCCACCGGGGACGGCGGCTGGGAGTTCGTCCACGTCCGGCACGGGCGGCTCGTCGGCACGACGATCTCATCCCCCGGCGCCGACCCCCGCCCCGTCGTCGAGGCGCTCCGGGCGACGAGCGAGCAGGTCACCCCCCGGCCCCGCCCTCTCGGAGCGGCGAGCGCGGAGGAGACCGAGCAGATCCTCGACTGGCTCGAAGGAGCGGGGGTCCGGCTGGTGGAGCTCGACGGCGAGTTGAGCCAGCCGGTCCGCGGCGCCGTCCGGGCCAGGGACCGGCTGGACCGGCCACGGGCAGACCCAGCCCCGGCTGGGCCCGGTCCCGGACGCAGCGGCGTAGGCTCGCCCCGGTCGGCGGCACCGCCGACGACACCAGACCCCGGGAGGTCATCGTGATTACCGCCGTCGTGCTGGTGGAGACGGACGTCGACAAGGTCCCCGAGGTGGCGGCCAGGATCGCCGACCTCGACGGGGTCAGCGAGGTCTACTCCGTCGCCGGGGACGTCGACCTTGTCGTCATGGTCCGCGTGCGCCAGCACGAGGAGCTCGCGGAGGCGATCGCCGACCGGCTCGGCAAGGTGCCGGGGGTCCGGTCGACCCGCACCTACCTCGCCTTCCGGGCCTACTCGCGCCACGACCTCGAGGCCGCGTTCGACCTGGGTATCACCGCCGGCTGAGTGCCGGCTGCCTGATCCCCCCGATCGGCTGATCAGGCGATCATCCGGTGGTACCGATCCCGTAGGCATGGCTGTGGACACACCGGTGGTGCCGCGACACCGTCGGCGTCTCCCCGCCTTCTGGATCAT
This sequence comes from Actinomycetota bacterium, assembly GCA_030837345.1. Lineage (GTDB taxonomy): Bacteria > Actinomycetota > Actinomycetes > Actinomycetales > Kineosporiaceae > JAUPKQ01. The sequence continues at coordinate 2,972 of JAUPKQ010000134.1, forward strand.
CACGCCTGCCCGTTTTCCCGCGGGGATCCGGGTGGTGATCATCCTTCTCGGCCTCGGCTGGGCCGCGTTCACCGCTGACGCCGTCCTCGGCTCCTTCTCCGGCGCCCTGGCGGGCACGGGGTTCCGTGACGCGCTCAGCGTGGGATGCGCCCTCCTCGTCCTCGCACGGGCGACGCTCGTCGGGGCGGAGCGGGCGGTCTGGGCGTCCCTCGGCCTCGGCCTGGCGCTCGGCTGTCTCGGTGACATCGCCGGGTCGTTCGATCAGTCCTCGGCGCCGGCGGGCGGTGCCGGGACCGCCGACGTCCTGCGTCTGACGACCTACCCGGCGCTCTACGTGGGGCTCGTGCTGCTCATGCGGGAGCGGACCCGGCATTTCCGCCTGTCGGCCCTGCTGGACGGCGCGATCTCGGCCGGCGCGCTGGCGTCCGTGGTCGCCGCCGTCGCCTTCCAGACCGCGTCCCGGGACGCGAGGGGCGATCCCCTCCTCCTCGGCGTCCTCCTGGCCCGGCCCCTCGGGGACCTCACCCTGCTCGCCGTGATCGCCGCGGGATTCGCGATCCTCGGGTGGCGGGCGGACCGCCGGTGGTGGGCCCTGTCGGCGGGGCTGGCCCTCCTCTCGGTCGCCGACACGGTCCGCCTGTTCGTCGAGCCGGACGGCCCGCCGTGGGACGTCACGTGGATCGACGCCCTGTGGCCCGCCGCGGGCCTGCTGATCGCGGTGACCAGCTGGCGGCCCTCACGCCGCCTGACCAGGGAGATCTTCACGGGCCTGCCCGCCCTGGTCCCGACGGTCGCGAGCACCCTGACCGCCGTGGCCGTCCTGTGCGTCGGGGCGGGGCCCGGAATCCCCCTCCTCGCGGTCGTCCTCGCGACGATCACCCTGATCGGTGCCGCCGGACGCTTCGCCGTCAGCTTCCACGAGATCTCCCTGCTCGCCGAGAGCCGCCACCAGGCGATGACCGACGACCTGACCGGCCTGGCGAACCGCCGGGCGCTGATGGCCGCCCTCGAACAAGCCGAGAGCCGCGACTCCGCGGGACTGCTCCTGGTCGATCTCGATCGTTTCAAGGAGATCAACGACTCTCTGGGCCATCACGTCGGCGACGAGCTGCTCGTGCAGGTCGCCCGGCGGCTGAGGGCCGCCGTCCGCAGCAACGACCTCGTCGCCCGGCTCGGCGGCGACGAGTTCGCCGTCCTGCTGTCGACCGATGACATCCGGTCGGGCAAACCCGTCCCCGCCGAGGAGACCGGCCAGGCCGCTCTCGCGACCTCCGCGCTCGCGGCGACCCGCATCGTCGCCGAGATGGCGGCGCCGTTCGCCCTGGACGACGTCACCCTGCACGTCCACGGAAGCGTCGGGATCGGGGTCCTCCCGGAGCACACGACCGATCCGATGCTGCTCCTGCAACGCGCCGACGTCGCGATGTACACGGCGAAGGCGAGCGCGTCACGGGTCGGGGTCTACGAGGCGGAGGAGGACCCGCACAGCAGGGAGCGGCTCGAGCTGCTGGAGGAGCTGCGGGGGTCGATGCTCGACGGCGGCATCGTCTGCCACTACCAGCCCAAAGTCGACATCGCGACGGGCCGGGTCGCGGGTGTCGAGGCGCTCGCCCGGTGGAGGCACCCGACGAGGGGCCTGCTGGCGCCGGACCAGTTCCTCAGCCTCGCCGAGCACGCGGGTCTCATGCGGGAGCTGACGGCCGCCGTCCTCGGGGGCGCGCTCGAGCAGTCCTGCCGGTGGCGGGAGCTGGGGACACCCCTGCCGATCGCGGTGAACCTCTCCCCCACCAACCTCCTGGACGTCGACCTGCCCGAGCAGATCCGGCACGTCCTGCTCGCGCACGACCTGCCTCCCGACTACCTTGAGCTGGAGATCACCGAGACGGTGATGATGACCAACCCCGCCCGCTGCCAGGACGTCGTCACCCGCCTGCACGAGTACGGCATCCGCACCGCGATCGACGACTACGGCACCGGGTACTCCTCGCTCGCCTACCTCCAGGATCTGCCCGTCGACGTTCTCAAGATCGACCGGATGTTCGTGTCCCGGATGATGACGGACCACCGGGCCGAGGCAATCATCCGGTCGACCGTCGATCTCGCCCACAGCCTCGGGATGACGGTCGTCGCCGAGGGGGTCGAGGACGCGGAGACGCTGGAGGGCCTGCGTCGGTACGGGTGCGACCTCTCGCAGGGGTACTTCCACACGCCGCCGCTGCCCGCGTCGGAGCTCGACGCCTGGATGATCTCGGCCGACCCGCTGACCGGGCGCTCCGGGGCACCGGCGATGGTCCGTCCCCGGCCCCGCGGCTGACCCCCGCGCCGGTCAAGAGCCGGTCAGAGCGGGTCAGAGCCCGGAGGGGACGGCCGCGCGCTGGACGACCGACGGCGTCCGGGAGGCGAGCAGCCGGTGCGGCACGTCGAGGACCCGCGAAGCCTGCCGCAGCGCGGGTGGCAGGTACCGACGGCGCACCGAGGTCACTTCCGCCATCACCGCGGCGATCTCGGCGGCGCCGAGCGGACGGGCCGGCACGTGGAACACCGCCAGCGTCCGGCAGGTCGGCACGAAGGGCCCGCGTGAGCGCAGGCGGAGCAGCAGGTCGAGATCCATCGCGTAGCGCAAGGTGGTGTCGAGCCCTCCGGCGTCCCGCCACGCGGCCACCCTGATCAGCACGGCGGAGCGGGGCAGATCGGGTGTCCCGGCCAGCAGGCGCCACGACGACGGCGGCGCGGCGTGCGGGGTGCACAGATACTCCTCCTCCCCCGTGACCACCCGGCAGTCGCCGTAGGCGAGGACGGCGTCGGGGCAGGCCTCCAGCCGGGCGACGGCGACGTCGAGCGCGCCCGGGAGCAGCTCGTCGTCCGAGGTCAGCCAGCACACGTACCGGTGCCCGGCGCCCGCGGCGCCCACTCCGGCCTCGACGGCCCCGGCCGTCCCCGCGCCGGGGTCGTCGACGACCTCCACGCCCCGGGCACGGGCCAGCTCCCGCAGGCCCCGGCAGGACGGCGGGACGACGAGGACGACGTCCGCCCGTTCCCCCTGCCCCGCCGACACCGACGCGAGCACACGGTCAAGAGCCGCCCGCGCGGGCGGCGAGGAGTCCCGGACCGGTACGACCACCAGAACGCGAGCCTGGTCCGGAGCCTGTCCGGGCTTCTCCGCCGGGTGGTACACCTCTCGCGTCATCGCCGTCGCCGTCCGTTCAAGAACCGGAGACCCCCTGGATCCGGTAGCTCGGGCTGACCGGTCGTTCTCCGGGTGGAGCGCCACTCTAGCGAGGCGGACGCCGTGGACAAGAGACCGGAGGCCGGGATCACACGGTGCGGAACCCCGGGACGCCGGGGTCGTCACCGCAGGTCAGCAGCCGATCACTCAACCGTGCGACGCTGCGACCCACCGGTCGAGCGCACCGGCGGCCGCACCCGAGTCGATCGAGGACTCCGCCCGCGCCATCGCCTCGGCGAGCCGCGCCTCCAGCCCGGTGTCGCCGGTGGGGTCCGCGGCGTCGGCGTGGTCCGCGGCGCCGGTGGGGTCCGCGGCGTCGGCCGCCACGATGGCCGCCGCGGCGTTGAGCAGCACCGAATCGCGCACCGGTCCCGCCCGGCCCGCCAGGACGTCACGGACGACGACCGCGTTGTGCGCGGCGTCACCGCCTCGAAGATCCGCGAGGGTGACGCGGCGCAGACCGAGCGAGGTGGCGTCGAGCACGCTCGTCGTCACCCGCCCGGACGAGACGGTCCAGATCTTCGACGGCGCCGTCGTCGACAGCTCGTCGAGGCCGTCCTCACCGCGGAAGACGAGGGCGTGGCCGGGCCTGGTCGCGAGCACCCCGGCGACGAGGGCCGCCATCCGCTCGTCGTAGACGCCGATCGCCGACGCGCCCGGCTGGGCCGGATTCGTCAGGGGGCCGAGGAAGTTGAAGGCCGTCGGGACACCGAGTTCGGAACGGACGGTGCCCGCGTGGCGCATCGCCGGGTGGAAGACCTGCGCGAAGCAGAAGGTGATCCCCGCCTCGACGGCGAGTTCCGCCACGCGCCGGGGGGAGTGGTCCAGGCGGACGCCGAGGACCTCCAGGACGTCGGCCGCGCCCGAGGACGACGAGGCCGAGCGGTTCCCGTGCTTCACCACCCGGTAGCCGGCCCCGGCGACGACGAGGGCGGCCATGGTCGAGATGTTGACGGTGTGGTGTCTGTCACCGCCCGTGCCGACGATGTCGACGCACCGTCCCGGAACCTCGATCCGCACGGCGTGGCGCAGCATCGCCTCGGCGAGACCCGCGAGCTCGTCGACGCTCTCGCCCTTGGAACGCAGCGCGACGAGGAAACCCGCCAGCCGGGCAGGGGACGCCTCCCCGTTCATCACCTGGTCCATCGCCCAGACGGTGTCCTCGCGGGTGAGGTCCTTCCCCGCGATCAGAGAGGTGAGCAGCCCGGACCAGGACGGCACCCCGACCGGCACGGCTCAGTCCTTCTTCAGGGTGCGGGCGACGTGCGCCACGCCCTCGGCGACGACCACCGGGTCGAGCGGGTGCGGAACGACGTGGTCGGCCCGGGACCAGGTCGCCAGCCAGGCGTCCTGGGGGCGTCCGATGAGCACGAGCACCGGCGGGCACGCGGAGATCTCGTCCTTGAGCTGCTTGCACAGCCCCATCCCGCCCTCCGGGGAGGACTCGCCGTCGAGGACCATCAGGTCGAGGCCACCGGCGTCCGCCGCCGCGACGACGGCGTCCGGGGTGGCGCACTCGGTCCAGGCCACGACGGGGACGTCCGCGGCCGGACGCCGCCCGACGGCGAGCCGGACAGCCTCCCGCGTGAGCGCGTTACTGCTGTACAGCAGGACGGACACGGTCTGCTGACCGTCCGCGACGTCGTGGTCGGTGCGAGCCTGAGTGCTCATGATCCATGCTCTCCCTGTCAAGGTGGACCGGCCACCACGGCCGGCCGACCGCCGCGGGGTGGACGCCGGTCAGGATCCGCCCGGCACGGGCTGGACCCGATCGTACCGGCCCTCTTCTACCACCCGCGGCCACCTACGCCGCCCGCCGTGGGGCGCCCGGTCGTCAGGAGCCCGCCGCCATCACCGTCGCCCCCGTCGCGGCGCTCGCCGTCGCCCCGGAGGTGGAGGAGGACGAACCGGTGACGGTCGCCGCCGTCCCGGTCGACGCCGCGCTGGTCGACGGCGCGCTGGTCGACGGGGACGCCGTGGTGGAGTCCCCGGCGAGGGCGGAGCCCTTGAGCCACTCGCCCCAGGTGTACTCCCACGCCGTGTAGCCGTTGCCCGGTTCGAGCGCGCGGGGACTGTGCGTGTAGACGACGACGTCGCCGATCTTGGAGAAGTCGAACATCCACTTGGCGTTGGACGTGCTCATCCCCGTGCACCCGTGACTGACGTTCGCACGGCCCTGCTGCCCGACGGACCAGGGCGCGGCGTGGAGGTACTCGCCGCTCCACGTCAGGCGCATCGCCCACTTGACCGTGAGGTTGTAGTACTCGGGATCGTCCTTGTTGGTGCCGGTGCTGGCCGCGTCCATCGTCTCGACGGCCCGCTTGTCCATGATGACCTTGGTGCCGCCACGGGTGCGGTACTTGTCCGTGGGCAGGCCGGTCGTCACCGGGATGGTCCGTACGTGCTTGCCGTCCTTGGTCACCGTGAGCGTGTGGCTCTTGACGTCGACGGTACTGATCACCGCGGAGCCGACGGTGAACGCCGTCGAGTAGGAACGCCGGCCCCAGACGCCCTTGGAGGTCTCGGCGCCGTTGATGGCCGCCGTCATCGTCACCTTGGTGCCCTTGGGCCAGTAAGCCTTGGGACGCCACCACACCTGGCGCGAGTTCATCCAGTGCCAGGCGCCCTCGACCGTCGGGGTGCTCCTCACCGAGAGGGTGCGCTCCACGGCGGCACGGTCCTTGACCGAACCCGAGAACTGGATCATGATCGGCATTCCGACGCCGACGGACCACCCGTCACCGGGGGCGATCGCCTCGATCGACAGCGTCGAGGTGGGCTTGAGCGTGGTGAACGACGAGGACGACGTCTTCTTCTCGCCGCTCTCGGCGACGGCGACCGCCGTGACCGTGTAGGTCGACGCCGTGTCGAGAAGTCCCCCGCTGCGCCAGGCGGAACCCGAAGGATCCAGCGTCCCGGTCAGGACCTTGCCCTTCGCCGTGACGACCGCGACGGATTCCAGGCGCCCGTCCTGCGCGGTGACGACGACCTGCTCGTCGGGACGGACGTTCTCGGTCCCGGACCCGGGGGAGAAGGAGACGAGCGGCTCGGGACTCGGCGACGCCGAGACGGCGGCCTGTTCGACCGTGTCCGCCGATGCCGATCCCGACGCGGGAGTCTCCCTACGGTCGCACGCCCCCAGACCCGTCACCAGGATCAGCCCCAGCGCGACCCATCCCCACGGCTTACGCACCCGTCGCACTCCTCGCCTGTCTAGGCCCCCGAACCGAAGGGACACGATGCCTCGCGTCCCCCTCCTGCCTGTGGAAGACGCCTCGCTGTTGGAAGACGTTGCCCCCTCGGCTTCGGTTCACACGAGAGCATACGTGTTTCTTGAGGTGCCCAAGACGGAACCAGAGCGCGCACGGCGCCTCGCCGGGCGCCACCCGGAGCCGCGCCGCGGGCCCCGGCGGGTCACTTCCCGGCGAACACCGTCGGGGGCGGGCATTCCAGCGCGTCGGGGAGAGCTTCCAGGTAGCGGGCGCGAGGGATCTCGACGACACCGAGGGTCGCGAGGTGAGAGGTACGCCACTGGACGTCGATCACCCGACGCGGGTCGCCGTCCTCGCGCAACAGCTCGACGAGAGCGACGAGAGCGACCTTCGAGGCGTCGGTCTCACGGTGGAACATCGACTCCCCGGCGAACAGCCCCCCGACCGCCACCCCGTACAGACCGCCGACCAGCCGATCGTCCTCCCAGCACTCCACCGAGTGGGCCCAGCCCAGCTCGAACAGGGAGGTGTACGCCCGCAGGACACGAGGGGTGATCCAGCGTCCCCGGCGGCCCGGATCGGCGCAGGCACGGACGACGGCCCCGAAGTCCGAGTCCACCCGGACCTCGAAACGCCCCCGGGAACGGCGCAGCGACCTGCTGACCCGAAGCCCGTCGAGGAACAGCACCCCCCGGGGATCCGGGGACCACCACCCCATCGGTCCCCGGCCACCCCGGCCCAGCCCCATCGGGAAGACACCGCACCGATAGGCGGCCAGGAGGGTGCCGGGCTCAAGATCAGCCCCGACACCGACGAGGTCCTCCCCCGGCACCGCCCCGTGGAGGTCGAACCCGTACCGGCTGGGGGATGGTTCCCGCGGCGGGCTCACACGGGGCGGTGTCATGCGGGGAGTTCCTCCGGGGAGCGCGTCATCCGGACGACGGTTCGGGCAGGACGCCCGTTCAGGGACGGATGGTCCGCAGGTGCGGCTCGACGTCCGCGGCCGCGGCGTCCCCGTAGACCCGGCCCAGCCGGTCGAGGAAGGTCGACCGCCCGAGATCGTACTCCTGGGTACCAACCGTCTCCAGGACCAGCGTGGCGAGCAGGCAGCCCACCTGGGCGCACCGTTCGTCGTCCAGGCCCCAGGCGAGACCCGCGAGGAAACCGGCCCGGAAACCGTCGCCGACACCCGTCGGATCGGCCATGTCCTCCGTCAGCGCCGCGGGGACCTTGACCACCGGCTCCCCGCGCCGTTCGACCACCACACCGTCACGGCCGTGCGTCACGATCCGGACGCCGACCCGGCCCAGGACCTCGTCGGGGGTCCAGCCGGTCTTCTGCGAGACGAGGGCGGCCTCGTAGTCGTTCATGAACAGGAACGTCGCGCCGTCGATCATCTGGCGGATGCGCTCGCCGTCCGACCACGCCAGTTGCTGCGAGGGGTCGGCCGCGAAGGAAACCCCCCGCTGGCGGCACTCGTCGGTGTGGCGGAGCATCGCCTCCGGGTCGTTCGGGCTGATCACGACCAGGTCGAGCGGGGCGTCGCGAAGAAGAGGGGCCAGTTCGATCTCACGGGCCTCACGCATCGCCCCGGCGTAGAAGGAGGCGATCTGCGCCTGCTTACGGTCGGTGGTGCACACGAAGCGGGCGGTGTGGAGGATCTCCGACACCCGGACGAAGCCGCAGTCGACCCCGTGGCGTTCGAGCCAGGACCGGTAGTCGACGAAGTCCTCCCCGACGGCCCCGACCAGCAGGGGCGGGACGCCGAGGTTCGCGAGCCCGAAGGCGATGTTCGCCGCGACTCCCCCTCGGCGGATCTGCAGATCCTCCACGAGGAAGGACAAGGCGACCTTGTCGAGTTGGTCGACGACGAGACTGTCGGAGAACGCCCCGTCGAAGACCATCAGGTGATCGGTGGCAATGGACCCGGTGACCGCGATTCGCACGGAAAGCGAGCCTACCGGCCGGACCGGGACACCGGCCGGGAAGATCCCGGACCGGTGCCCGTGAACCGGGCGGGTGAGGCCCAAGACCTCAGTGGAAGCTGTCCCCGCACGCGCAGCTGCCGGCCGCGTTCGGGTTGTCGATCGTGAAGCCCTGCTTCTCGATCGTGTCCGCGAAATCGATCGTCGCGCCGTCGAGGTACGGCACGCTCATGCGGTCGACGACGACCTCGACACCATCGAAGTCGCGGACGGCGTCGCCGTCCAGGTTCCGCTCGTCGAAGAACAGCTGGTAGATGAGGCCTGAGCATCCGCCGGGCTGGACGGCGACCCTCAGGCGCAGGTCGTCACGGCCCTCCTGCTCCAGCAGGCTCTTCACCTTGGCCGCGGCCACGTCGGTCAGCGTGACCTGGTGGGTGGTGGCCTCGGTCGCCGGGACAGCCGACGTCGACTGGTCCGCTACGGTCATCATCATCTCCGTGTCGCCGAACGCCCGGGGGGCGATGGGTGGGGGGTGGCCCGTCGGTGGACCCTTTGTTGCGGCTTCTCTTCCGGCAACGATGCCAGCGTAGGCGACGCGTGGCCATCCCGCTGAGGCTGGTGAGTCAGCGCGACCAGGTGCGTGCCACGCGCTCGGCCCGTGCCGTCAGGGTCGCGACGGGGTCGGCCAGGGCCTCCTCGACCTCCGCGGGCGTCCGCGCGACCGGATAGACCGACTCGACACCGATCTCCAGGGCCTCCCGCCGCCCGACCATCACCTGACCGGCGATGACGACGACGGGCACCCCGGCCGCGAGGGCCTCATGGGCGACCCCGGTCACGACCTTGCCGCGCAGGGACTGCCAGTCGAAACAGCCCTCCCCGGTCACCACGAGATCGCTGCGGCGCGACCGGTCACCGAAGCGGACGGCGGAAAGCACCGCCTGGACACCCGGGATCCGGACGGCGCGAAGGAGCATCAGGCCGAATCCCAGGCCACCGGCGGCCCCGGCACCCGGCGTCGACGAGACCCGGCGGTCGAGCCCGAGGGCGGAGGCCGCCGCCGCCGCGAAGTCGCCGAGGCAGCGTTCGAGCTCCTGCGCCCGCTCCGGGGAGGCGCCCTTCTGGGCCGCGAACCCGGCGCTCGCGCCCTGAAGCCCGAGCAGGGGAACGTCGACGTCGCTGGCGAGCGCGATCTCGATCCCCGACCAGTCCTCGCGGAGCGCGGCCAGATCACCGAGGTCCTCCGCGGTGACACCCGCCAGGGCCGCGCCACCTCGCGCCAGGCGTTCGGACACCCCTGACGCGCGACCGCCGCGCAGCTCGGTGACCAGGTCGGCGAGCAGGCCGGCCCCGCCGTCGTTGGTCCCCGACCCGCCGAGGCCGACGACGATCCGCCGGGCGCCCGCGTCCCGAGCCGCCCGCAGCAGGGCTCCGACCCCCCTGGTGGTCGTCACGCCGGGATCGCGGCGGTCCGGCGGAACCTCCCGGGCGACCAGGTGCAGCCCGCACGCCTGCGCTGACTCGACGTACGCGACGACGCCGTCCTCGTCCGGCACGAGCAGCACCGACGCCGGGACCGGGTGGCCGAGCGGCCCCGGGACGGTGACGGTGAGCAGCCGGCCGTCGAGAGCGCGGTGCAGGACGTCGACGAAACCGGGCCCGCCGTCCGACAGGGGGCACACCTCGACGTCGTCCCCGGGCGCGTGACGGCGCCAGCCCGCCTCGATCGCCCCGGCCGCCTCGGGAGCGGTCAGGGTGCCGGTGAAGCAGTCCGGAGCGACGAGGACGCGCACCCGGCCAGTCTGCCGTGTCCCGGCGGCCACCGGCTGCCCGGCAGCGGGGTCAGCGGAGTCAGCGGGGTCAGCGGGCCCCGAGCGCGGCGAGGAGGAGCGTCTCGGCGGTGCAGGCCCGCCACAGCTCCTCCAGGTGGACGGACTCGTTGGTGCCGTGGGCCCGCGCGTCCGGGTCCTCGACGCCGGTGACCAGCACGGTCGCCTCCGGAAACGCCTCCTCGAGCAGGGGGATGAAGGGGATCGACCCGCCGAGGCCCATGGACACCGGCGCGGTCCCCCACGCCTCCGCGAGCGCCCAGCGGGCGACGTCGTAGACCTCCCCGCCGAGGTCCCCGGCCCACGGCCGCCCGCACTCGCCGGGCAGCACCCGGACGTGCGCCCCCCACGGGGCCCGGGCGACGAGGTGGTCGCGCAGCGCCGTGAACGCCTCCTCGGGGTCCTGGCCGGGGGCGAGCCGCATCGAGAGCTTCGCCCGGACCTGGGGCAGCAGGGCGTTGGCCGGTTCCTCGACCGAGGGGACGTCCATCCCGAGGACCGTCAGCGACGGTTCGGTCCAGAGCCGCGACTCCAGGCGCCCGGTGCCGATCGGCTCCACGCCGTCGAGGAGTCCGGCGTCGGCCCGGAACTGTTCGGCCGTGTACCCGAGATCGGCGGCCTCCCCCCGGACGAGGCCCTCGACGGCGAGACGGCCCGTGTCGTCCCACAGGGTGTCCAGCAGGCGGATCGTCGCCGTCATCGCGTCGGGCACGGCCCCGCCGAACATCCCGCTGTGGACGGCGTGGTCGAGCGTCGACACCTCGACGACACAGCCGAGGAGACCGCGCAGGCTCGAGGTGAGGGCCGGGGTCCCCACGTTCCAGTTCCCGGAGTCCGCCACGACGATCACGTCCGCGGCCAGCAGGTCCCGGTGCTCGTGCAGGAAGGCCGCGAACGTCGGCGAGCCGACCTCCTCCTCCCCCTCGACGAAGACGGTGACGCCGACCGCGAGCTCCTCCGCCAGGGTCCGGAGGGCTGCGAGGTGAACGACGACGCCCGCTTTGTCGTCGGCGGCCCCCCGCCCGAACAGGCGGCCGTCGCGCTCGGTGGGTTCGAAGGCCGGGGTGTCCCACCCGGCGGGGTCGCCGGGGGGCTGGACGTCGTGGTGGGCGTAGAGCAGGACCGTCGCGGCGCCGTCCGGGGCGGGACGCCGCGCGATGACGGCCGGGGCACCGGCGGCCGGGGTCCCGTCGGCTCGCAGGATCCGGACGTCGTCGAAACCCGACGCGGTGAGGAGCCCGGCGACGGCCCTGGCGCTGTCCTCGACGGACGCGGGGTCGAAGGCGGGGGCGGAGACGCTGGGGATCCGCACCAACGCGTCGAGATCGGCCCGCAGGCCGGGGGCCAGGGACCGGACCCGGGCCTTCAGCCGGGCGACATCGGCGGCGGCGAGGGGGGCGGGGCCCGTCGCACCGGGTCCGGAGGGAGTGCTCGTTGTGGCGTCACACATGACGGCACGGTATCGACGACCGGCCCCGGACGGGATCACTACGGGTCGTTACGGCCTGCTTAGGACGGTTCGACCCTTCCCCGGACCCGCTCGCGGGAGGGAGGCCTACGGCCGGAAGGGCCGTGACCTGCCCATCCGTGGGTGCGCGGCGGATCGAGCCCGTACTCTGTCCCTCGTGTTCTTCGGACGGTCCAAGACCCCTCAGACGCCGCAGCAGTCGCTGGCCGATCTCCAGAAGGCCGATCTCCGGAGGACGGAGGGCAAAGGCAGGCCCACGCCCAGCCGCAAGGAGGCTGAGGCGCGCAACCGTCGTCCCCTCGTCGGGGCAGCCCCCCTGCGGGAGGGGGCGACGAAGGAGGAGCGCAAGGCCGCCAAGCAGGCCCATCGCGAGCGGATGGCGGCCGATCGGGCCAAGGCCCGGGAGGCGCTCGTCACGGGTGATGAGCGCTACCTGCCCTCACGCGACAAGGGTCCGGCCCGCCGTTTCGCCCGCGACTACGTCGACGCCCGGAGGAACCTCGGCGAGTACCTCCTGCCGGGGGCCCTCCTGATCCTCCTGCTCGGGTTCATCCCGAACCTGGCGGTGAAGGCCGCGACGTTCTTCATGCTCTACGGGCTGATGCTCGTGGTGATCGTCGACACGTTCATCATCCGCCGCAAGGTGCAGCGGCTCGCGGCCGAGAAGTTCGGCGACGACCAGGCCCGGGGCGCCGGGGGGTACGCGATGATGCGGGCCCTCCAGCTGCGGCGGACCCGGCTGCCCCACCCGATGGTCGAACGCGGTCAATTCCCTCACTGACC
>JAUPKQ010000015.1 GCA_030837345.1 Actinomycetota bacterium
CCGACAAAATTGTGTCGGATCCAGCCGACGGAACAACGACCCGGTAGTCCGAGCAGGCCGGAGGCGAGGTACGGCGTCGTCCACGCGGGCGTCGAGACCCCAAGGAACCGATCCTCAAGATCACCCGGAACGAAGTCCTTGATCGACAGTGGACTTGTGCTCGATTTTCGCCACACTTCGTTCCGGATGAACATGCACTTCGTTCCGGATGAACAACGGTGCTGGAGAGGCCTGAGCCGGTCAGCGAGGTCGCGAGCCCGCGACCCGACGGTGACTGGGCACACCTCGGGGAGCAAGCCCGCAGCTCAGGCGGTGTGTACGAGCTCACTGACGCCGCTGACGACGTCCGGCGCCTGCGGATCGGCCCGTGAACGGGGAGTTCACGGGCCGATCCGGTGTTCTGAAGGAGTGACCGGGTCGATCTACCAGCCGCGGTCGGCGAGGCGGTGGGGCTCGGGGATCTCGGCGACGTTGATGCCGACCATCGCCTCCCCGAGGCCACGGGAGACCTTGGCGACGACCTCGGGGTCGTCGTAGAAGGTCGTCGCCTTGACGATGGCCTCGGCGCGGGCGGCGGGGTTGCCCGACTTGAAGATGCCGGAGCCGACGAAGACGCCGTCCGCACCGAGCTGCATCATCATCGCGGCGTCGGCGGGAGTGGCGATGCCGCCGGCGGTGAAGAGGACGACGGGCAGCTTGCCGAGCGCGGCGACCTCCTTGACGAGGTCGTACGGCGCGGAGAGCTCCTTGGCTGCGACGTAGAGCTCGTCGGGGCTCATCGACGTCAGGCGCTTGATCTCGGCCCGGATCTTGCGCATGTGCAAGGTGGCGTTCGAGACGTCACCCGTGCCCGCCTCGCCCTTCGAGCGGATCATCGCCGCGCCCTCGGTCAGCCGGCGCAGCGCCTCGCCGAGGTTGGTCGCGCCGCAGACGAAGGGCACGGTGAACTTCCACTTGTCGATGTGGTTCGCGTAGTCGGCCGGGGTGAGGACCTCGGACTCGTCGACGTAGTCGACCCCGAGCGCCTCCAGGACCTGGGCCTCGACGAAGTGGCCGATCCGGGCCTTCGCCATCACCGGGATCGACACGGCCTCGATGATGCCCTCGATCATGTCGGGGTCGCTCATCCGGGCGACGCCGCCCTGGGCGCGGATGTCGGCGGGGACCCGTTCGAGCGCCATGACGGCGACGGCCCCGGCGTCCTCGGCGATCTTCGCCTGGTCGGGCGTCACGACGTCCATGATCACGCCGCCCTTGAGCATCTCGGCCATGCCGCGCTTGACCCGGGCGGTGCCGGTGACGGTCCCGGTGCTGGTCGACGTCACGCCGGGGGTGGTCGCCGCGTCAGGAGCGGTGGAGGCGGTCTCGGACATGAGTGATCCTGCGCTTTCTACGACGGGTTCTCCGAAAGGGGCCGGGCGCGTCGGCGGGCACCGGTGGCACCGCCTACCGTAGGCGCGAATCGGCTCGGGTGTACAGTCCACTTTCATGCCTGGCGACCAGTCCAATCGTCAGATCGGGCTGCTCGTCCCCTGGGATCCGGACGGCGCCGGGCCCGCCCACCAGCGCCTCGCCGCCGCCCTGCGCCACCAGGTGAACAACGGCCGCCTGCGCCCGGGCGACAGACTCCCTCCCACGCGGATCCTCGCCGAGGAGCTCGGCCTGTCCCGCTGGGTGATCACCGAGGCCTACGACCAGCTCAAGGCCGAGGGCTACCTCACCGGGCGCGTCGGGTCGGGGACCGTCGTCGCGGGCGTCCGGGAGACGGGCACGGTCCGGACGGCGTCCGGGTCGTCGTCCGCGCGCCGGGCCACCCCCGGCCCGGGGACCGGCGAGCTCCCGCCGGGCCTCTCCGGCACTGTCGACCTCTCCCCCGCCCTGCCCGACCTCGCCTCCTTCCCCCGGACGGCGTGGCGCGCCGCCCTGACCAGGGCACTCGCCACCGCCAGCGACGTCGACCTCGGGTACCCGGACCCCGCCGGGGCACCCGCCCTCCGCACGACGATGGCCGCCTACCTGCGCCGGGTGCGGGGCCTCGACACCGATCCGGAAAGGGTGCACGTCACCCAGGGAGTGCGCAACGCCGTCGCCCTCGTCAGCCGGGCCCTGCGCTCCCGGGGGGCCCGCCGCGTCGCCGTCGAGGACCCGAGCTGGCCCCGCATGCGCGACATCAGCCGCGCCGCCGGGCTCGACGTCGTCCCCGTGCCCGTCGACCGGGACGGCATCCGCGTCGACCGGCTGCCCGGCCTGGACGTCGACGCCGTCTTCGTCACGCCGACCCACCAGTTCCCGACCGGGGTGCCGCTGTCGGCGTCCCGGCGCGTCGCCCTGATCGAATGGGCGACCGCCCGCGACGGGATCGTCGTCGAGGACGACTACGACGCCGAGTTCCGGTACGACCGCCGGCCGGTGGGAGCCCTCGCCACCCGCGCCCGCGACCGCGTCGTCTACCTCGGGTCGACGAGCAAGACCCTCTCGCCCGCCCTCCACCTCGGCTGGATGATCGCCCCCGCGCGGCTGGACGACGCCCTGGCCGCCGCGCGCGACGGCATCGGCACCCTCGCCCCGACCCTCGACCAGCTCGCCCTCGCCGCCCTGATCTCCACCGGCGCCTACGACCGGCATCTGCGCCGCCTGCGCGGCCTCTACCGGCACCGCCGGACCGCGCTGCTCACCGCCCTGTCGGCCTCCGTGCCCGGATCGGCCTACGCGAGCATGGACGCCGGGGTCCATGTCCTCTGGCAACTGCCCGACGACACCGACGAGACCGCCGTTCTCACGGAGGCCGGCGAGCGCGGCCTGTCGCTGCTCGGGCTGACGCAGTGCCGGGTCGGGCCCGGCCCGCCCGGTCTCGTCCTCGGCTACGGGAACCTGCCCGAGCACCGGGCCCCGGGGGTCGCCGAGGCGCTCGCGGACGCCGTCCGGGCCGCCGGCGGAAGGTGACGCGCCATCGGGGGGAGCGTCCGTCAGGAGGGGGGAACGTTGGTCAGGAGTGGGCGGCGACGGCCGGCAGGCCGGAGCGGACATGCCGGATCGGGGTCCGCCGGGTCTCCTCCAGGGCCGCGGCGACGACCCGGCGTCCGGCCCGGTCGTGGAGGAGGTGCAGGAGGGTGCGCATGCGGTCCTCCGGGGGCGCGACGTCGTCCGCCACCGCCTGCGCCTGCACGAGCAGCAGAGCCATCTCGGTGCGCGGGATCCCCGTCACCTCCCGCAGCCGCAACCGCACGGCAGGCCACAGGGCGGACAGCAGTTGCTCGTGCGTAGCGCCGGTCTGACGGCGGCAGCGTTCGAGCCGGACGTCGATCCACCGCGAGCTCGCCCGCCGCCCCTCCCGCTCGGCGGCGTCGAGAAGGCGGGACCTCACCGTCGGGCACAGCTCGGCGACCGTCCGGCGCGGGCGGGTCGTCGACCGCAGCGCGACACCCCGCTGCCGGTGGAGCGACCAGGACCCGAGGGCGAAACCGGTCCCCGCCGCCACCGCCACCGTGACCGTCCGCACCCCCGGACCGGGTGAGGTGACGGCCAGGACCCGCCACACGCCACCCATCACCGCCCCCAGCAGCGAAAGGCCCACGAGGACGTCGTGCAGCACGAGCGCCACCACGAGCGTGAGGGCGAAACGCCCGTCCGGCATCACCCGCCGTCCGGGAAGCCGGGGCCGGAGCTCCGCGACGGCGACCGCGACCCGCACGACCGTCACCACCACGATCGCCGCGAGGAGGACGTCCCCGGACCCGAGGCGTTCCGCCCCCATCACAGCAGCCCGTACCGTTCACGGCCGGAGACGACGTGACGCCGGACCATCCCGAGCCGCACCAGCCGGTCAAGACACGGCGCCGCGACACTCGGCATCAGCCCGGTGATCGCCGACACCTGCGCCGGATCGAGATCACTGACGGCGTGGGCCCGCAGCGTCTGGAGAACGAGCCTGTCGTCACCCACCTCGACCTCGACGACGACGGACAACGCGACAGGCACCCTCATCCGTCCCCGCTCACGCGCGTGCCGCGCCCGCAGCCGGTACCGGCGGGGACGCTTCGCCGGCGCGCGCGAGACGGACGACGCCGGCCTCCGCCGCGGTCTCGGGACACTCATCGGAGGCAGCGGGGGCGGCTCGACGGGGTCGGCGGGACCGGCCGGATCCGCCAGGGCGACGAGGTCAGCCGGGTCTGCCACGTCGACGAGACCGGCCAGGTCGGCCGGATCGGCCAGGTCGGCCGGGCCGTCGACGTGGGTGAGGCCGAGAGGACTCGCGAGGGTGTCGGTCAGCGGCGCCACCGGTTTCACCGCCACCTCCAGGAATAACCATCAGTAGTTGATGACCACTGTATGTGATTCACGGGGTGGTGGCGTCGACAGAACGGCCGACGGGGTGTCGGCGCGTCGTCAGGCGGACAACGGCTGGAGCACCGCCGTGCGGAGACGGCCGATCCGCCAGCCGCCCGCCGCCGAGTAGGGCGTCAGCTTGACGACATCGCCGGTGCGCGGTGCCTGCACGGCGAGACCCGGCCGGACGACGATCATCACATGCCCGGGACCGTCGCCGCCGAAATGCCCGAAGACCAGGTCACCGGGTTGCTCCCTGCCCATCGCGACAGGCTCGGACACCGCCCACATCTGCTGCGACGTCCGGACCGTCGAGCGGTACCCGGCCCGGCGCCAGGCGTAGACGACGAGACCCGAGCAGTCGAACGAGCCGGGACCGGTCGCGCCCCACACGTACGGCTTGCCCTGCTGGCCGAGGGCGGTGCGGAGCATGTCGCCGATCGCTCCGGGCGGCGCCCCGAAACCGATCTCCGTCGAGCAGTCCAACGGGACGGGACCCGTGGTCACCCCGCCGGGACCACCGCGAGGACTCCCCCCGGTCGCGGCGTTGACCAGGGCCGTCGCGAGCGCCTCCCACTTGGCGTACGCCAGCGGGAACGCCGACCGCTGGACCGTCTGCGCCGCGACGGTCACCGGCATCGACTCCCAGCCGGGGACCTTCAGCAGGGCGGCGTAGAACTTGCGGGCCGACACCTCGGGAGTGGTCAGCTCCGCGACGGTCCCCCACCCGGACGACGGCCGCTGCTGGAACAGGCCGACGCTGTCCCGGTCGCCGTGGGTGAGGTTGCGCATCGTCGACTCCTGCATCGCCGTCGCGAGGGCGACGACCTGCCCCCGGGCGGAGATCTGGAGTTGCCGTCCGACGGCGATGATCGTGCGAGCGTTGGCGAGCTGAGCGGCGTCGAGGCCCTGGACGGGCCCGAGGCCGACGGTCGTCGCGGCGCACAGGCCGGGCGCGCCGCCGTCCGTGCCGCTCGTCGTCCCGTTCAGTCCCTGGAACAGCAGGGCGATCGCCCCGACGGTGACGATCAGCCCGACGGCTGTCGTCGCGGCGAGGGTACGCAGGACGGCGCGCCGCACGGTCAGCTCCTTCAGGCTCCGGGGACGGACCGGCCCGGGGCACTTCCCGGCGTCGCCCCGACGGTGGCCCCCGGTGTCGCCCCCGGCGTCGTCCCCGGTTCGGCGCCCACGTTGCCGGTCAGCGGCTGGATGTCCTCCGCGAGCCACCGGCCGCCGGAGAACACCACCGTGACGAGCACGGGCCGGCCGGCCGACAGGGGGACCTCGACCATCGCCGACGACACCGAGAAGAACCTCAAGGAGGGCTTCCCCGCAGGCGTGCCGCCGGGCAGGGCCGCGGGGTCGGTCTTCTCCAGGCCAGCCGCGAGCTCGGGGGTGACGAGCTGGACCAGCCCGGCGCGCCACTCCGCCGCGCTCTTCCCGGCCGGGACGGCGGCCCAGCGGCGGGTGAAGGCGACGGCCGCCGTCACGGCGGGTTCGGCGTCCGCGGGCACCCCGGACGGCGCGGACTCACCGGCGGCGGGCGGGCCGTCGCCGCCGGCGAGCACCTGGACGGTGGCCGCGGTCCCGATGACCAGGACGGCGACCGCCGCCACCACCGCGAACAGGCGCCGCGGGGAGTGGAAGCACCAGGCGACGAGGTCAGGCACGCTTCCCTCCACCGGCTCGCTCACCCGGCTGGTAGATCGAGTAGGGGTCGTCTCCGTCGCCCTTGCCGGAGCGGGTGCCTGTGCCTCCGGCACCGAGGTCGTCGAGGTTGAGGCCCTCGGACCGGCGTGGTCCAGGACGCGTCCGCCGCCCCGGCGCGGGGATCGGCCGGGAGGCGGGCGACGGGATCGCGCCCTCGGCGGCGATCAGTTGTTCGCCGCGCGTACGAGACGTGCCGCGTCCCTTTCCGGCGTGTCCGTTCCCTGCGTGCGCCGCCCAGCCGGTGCCGACCGTCGACGACCCGCCGGACGACCCGCGACCGGATGCCGCGCGTCCGGAGCCTCCCGCCGTCGCGCCGCCGGTCGCTCCGGTCGCTCCTCCGGACCCGGCCTCGGGCCTCGCCCGCCCGCCGAACCCGGGCAGGCCCGCGAGGCCCGACCCGATGCCCCGGCCACTCCCCCGGCCCGATCCGGAGCCGCCGCTGCCGCTCCCGCTGCCGGAGCCGGCGCCGCTGCCGCTACCGGTCAGCTCCGACCGGCCCCCGGCGTCCGCGGACTGGTCGGCCTCGGCCCGGCGGCCCCGGTGACCGTGGCGCCCGGCGGCGTCCTTGTCGTCCTTGTCGTCCCGGGACCTCGCGGCCTGCTCGCCGACGAACACCCCGGCCGCCGTCGTCACGAGACGTCCGCTGACCTTGCCGAGCCCCCGGGTGACCGAGCCGAGCGCCCCCGCGGCGTCCGCGAAGTGGTTTCGCCCCGGGGACACCATGCCCGTCAGCCGCTGGAACGGCTTGAGCGCGAACCACATGACGATCGTCAGCAGCAGGACCAGGGCGACGACGAGCCAGGCGGGCAGGCCGTTCCCCGGGGTCATCACCACCCCGTACGCCTTGACCATCACGGCCGACCCGATGCCGAACACCAAGGCGTTGATCACCGCGGCCGCGACGGTGTTGCCGACGCCGATCACCAGGCCGCGCATCGCGGGGAACAGTCCGAGCGTCGCGATCGCGGGGAACAGCATCACCGCGAACCGGGTGATCACCAGGGCGCCGATCACCAGGAGCGACGCGACGATCAGGAAGGGCACCGCGCAGGCGACGGCGAGGAGGGCGAGCGCGGCGAAGCCGATGCGGGAGTCGCTGCGGCGCCCGGTGAGGTACTCGTAGGCGTCGGGGTCCTCGGCCTGGATCGCCGCGGCGACATTCTTGAACTTCGCCTTCTTCGCCTCGACGATGCGCTGGCCGGCCGCCGAGTCCTGGCTGAGGGTCGTGGCCTCGCCCCAGGTCAGGGCCTGGGCGTCGAACAGCTGCGCCCCGTACTTGCGCGCCGCGACCGAGTTGGCGTCACCGAACTGCCCGCCGAGCCAGATCTGGTAGAGCAGCGCGTCGTGCAGGTTCGACGCCGCGAGCCTGCCGGTCGAACTGCGCCCGGCCGTGTCGCTCTGGTTCAGGGAGGACGTGACGGCGGACATCGTGCTGATCACCGTGGAGTCCGCTGCCTGACCGGCGGCGACGGGCCATCGGAACAGGACGGTCGCCAGCATCATCACGAGCAGCGCCCAGCCCAGGGCGGCGGCCGTCGTCCGCAGCGACGACTGCCGGGCCCGCCAGACGATCAGGAACCCGAGCCCCGCGAACACGAGCGCGGCCCACTGGTCGAACACACTCTTCCGCAGGGCGTCGACGACGGTCTGCACCAGCGGGTCGAACACGGTGAGGAAACTCGGCTCGTACGCCGCCCCGAGCAGGGCGCCCGTCGCCGCGACGGCCGCCTTGGGGACCGTGAACAGCCAGTTCGCGACCGTCGACCCCACCGACGCCTCCGGCGAGCCCGCGCCCCCCGCGCACCCGAGGTCGTAGGTGTGCCACCGCAGCCCGGCGTAGCCGTACTGCTCGTGGATCGAGGTCACGGCGTCCGCGGCGAACGGGTCCGCGGCCTTCGGCAGGTTCGCCGGAGCGGGCTGGAAGAACGCCTCCACCCCCCGCCCCGGCACCTCAGGTGTCGGCGCCTCCTTGCAGTTGGAGAGCCCGGGGATCACAGGGTCCGCCGGAGCACTGGGGAACCCCGGAATGGCGGACGCTGTGGTCGGCAGCGCGACGCCGGCCAGACCGAGGCCCAGGAACAGCGCGAGGACGACCGCGATCCGTCGCCACCCGCCCAGGTTCCTCATCCACCGGGCGCTACTGTGCGTCACCCATCGGGCACTGTCGTGCGCCATCCACCGTGCACCCAGGTGTCTCATACAACGTGCACCCCCTGCCCGTCCGCGTCGGTGACCGGCCCGGACGGGTCCGGTTGCGCAGGGGGTATCCCGGACGGCGAACCGGGGGCGGCGGGGCGTGTCCAGCCGGCGGCCGCGGCCGCGCCCTTCGCGGTGAGGGCGGCGGCGGGACGGCGGTTCGCCGGGCGCCAGGGGCCGGGGTGCTCGGGAGGGTCGAACCCGCCCTCGACGAGTTCGCGCTCGCGGTCCCCCGGACGGGCCGTCGTGTCGAGGGCGTCGAGCAACTCGGGCAGGTGGTCGAGGTCGACGCGCATGCGGTCGACGTTGCCGTCGACGTCCCGCATCACGAACTCCCGGATGCGGGACCGCTCCCCCGGCGCGCCCCGCGGGGAGAGCCTGGCGAGCACGGATTCGTACCCGACGCCCGGGGGGATCCGCAGCATGCGCAACGCGTCCGCGGCGACCTGGTCGTCCTCGATGCGGCCGACGAACGCCGACGAGATGAAGTTGGAGACCTCCATCCCCAGGACGTCCTTGGGGTTCTGGGACGCCGCGAGGACGCAGGTGTTCCACTTGCGCGAGTCGCGGCCGAGGCGGGTGAACAGCGAACGGCCGGCGGCCCAGTCGGCCAGGAAGTGGGTCTCGTCCAGCGCGATCAGCTTGCGCTCGGCGCGCGGACGGCCGTAGACGGCCCGTGTCGCGTACCAGCAGGCGAGGTGGAGCAGCGGCACGGCTAACTGCTCGCTCGTCGACCAGTGCTCCCGGTTGACGCCCGGCGGGGGCAGAACCAGGCCCGGCATCGTCAAGACGGTGAGGACGTCCTCGCCGACGCCCTCCGGGCCCGCCGTCGTCCCCGTCGGGAAGAACAGGCGGGCGAGCGGCAGTTCGGCCATGTCCCGCAGGTAGGCGGCGATGTCCTTCGCGTCGTCCTCGCGCTGCGTCTCCAGCAGTTCGACGACGCTCCACAAGCTGGTGTCCGGGGCGCCCCTCGTCGTCCGGACGGCCTCGGTCAGCAGCAGCCTCGTCCTCGGCATCACGGCGAGCCCCGGGGGGAGAAGCATCGTCGCGACGTCCAGGGCGAGCATCTTGCGGTCCTGGGTGGCGAGGGTGCGGGCCTCGGCGAGCGCGTCGTCCGTCGGGTGGTCGACGGACCGGGGTTCCGCGACGACCGCGTAGGGGTTGAGCGTCCCGGGAGGGGCGGTCGTCAGATCGATGTGCCGGGCGGAGTTGCGCAGTTCGGGCATCCGCGTCAGGTTGGCCATCGGGCCGGAGGGGTCGAGGACGATCGCGTGGATCCCCCGCCGGACCGCCTCGTACGTGATGAGGCCGGTGAGGACGGACTTCCCCGAGCCGAGCGATCCGACGATCGGCACGAGGCCGGAGGTCTCCCTGACCTCGGTCGCGAAGTGGGTGTCGAACATGACGGCCCGGCGGCTCGACGTCGACGTGTGGCCGATGTAGGGGCCGCGACGGTCGCCGAGGCGGGCGGAGGAGTGGGGCATCCCGGCGGCGAAGTAGATCACCGGCAAGCGACGGCGGTACGCGGTCGACGACAACGGCTCGCCGGGGACGAACTCCCGCAGCAGGCCGAACTGTCCCTTCGGCAGGACGACGGTCATGCGGCGTTTGCGGTAGACGTCCATGACGGCGCGGACGCGTTCGAGGCACTGCTCCTCGGACGACGCGGAGACGGCGAGCCGGAACCACCCGTGGACGCGGGTGCTCGTCACATCGCCGCCGGACGACATCTCGTCCTGCATCTCGCGGGCCTGGCGGGCCTGGCGTTCGAGGGCGAGCGGTTCGTCGAGGTCGTGCTCGTGGTAGTGCCGCTGCATGTCACGGACGACGAGGAGCTTGCGCGCCACGGCGTCCAGGGCCTGCTCCCCGTCGAGGACGTCGAGCCGGATCGACCATTCGACGCCGAACGGCAGGCGGTCGGTCTGCACGAGCCAGGGGTCCTGCGCGGTCTCGGGGACCTCGACCGACTCGACACGCCCGACGGTCATGACGGCCGCGTGGCGCACGACGGGTTCGCGTCCGTTCCCGCGACGGGTGATCTTCACGTTCTGGCCGAAGGGCTCGGACTCGAACCCGACCGTGTCGCTGATCTCGAAGAGGTCCTCGGTCTCCCAGCTGCCGTCACGCACCGGGGACAGGGTCCCGGGGGCAGGAAGGCCCAGGCCGAGGGAGCGATGGAGCAGCCACTCCAGTTCCCCGGTCTCGACGGGCCGCGCGAACAGGCCCGCGCCCGCCACCATCTCGCCGACGAGAGCCGCGTCCTTCTCGATCCGGCTGCGGGCCGGGCCGTGGGCCCGGCCACCGAACATGCGGGTGAACCCGCCGCCGATCCCGGCGGGCTCGAAGAGGCGGACGCCGAGGTAGATCTCCTTGTCCGCCATCGTCGCGGCGCGCACGTGGCGCTGGGCGCGCACGAGGTGCTCGGCCCAGGAGATCCCGGAGCGGGCCCCCAGGGGGTCGGGCGTCCGCGCGTCCAGGGCCCGGGCCCAGGCGGCGGCGGGATACGGGCGGGACGTGATGCGCAGGTGCAGCTGACGGCCGGCGAGCGCGGCGACACGGCCGGCGAGGTCGACGACGAGACCGGCGCGTTCGGCGTCCGGGCGGAAGGCCCACCGCTCGGTCGGCACCCAGAACCACGCCCAGGCCCCGGACCCGGTGAACGCGAGGTTCCCTTCGATCCGGCGCAGGGTGAGCGGGAGTTTCGCCTGGCGGCGAGGCCCTGGTCCGCTTCGAGGACGTGCCGACATCAACCGACCTTCCGTACCGCCCGGACCCGCCGGCCGCTGCTCACGGGGAGCGGCCGGACCCGGCCCGGATCCTTGATCCGTACCTTGCGGGTTGAAGTGATCAATGTTTGGGGTGAGGAAGTGCGGGGCGCCGAGACATCCGCGACAAACGTCTGCCAGACGGAGGAGACCGGACGCTCGTGGTCGACGAGACCCATGGCCGCGTAGGTGAACAGCGTCGCGATGCAGATCTCCCAGACCGGGGGGAGGCCGACGTTGATCGGAGTGAGCGCCTCAACCAGCAGAATCATCATGAACGTGACCAACCACACAGCGTAGGCCAGGTATCTGGCGGTCCAGGGGAAGGTCAGTCCACGGGGCCCGAGCCAGACCGTGTGGACTCGGTAGACCTCGTCATCGGGTGCGACACGCATGACTCATCCGAGGAGCAGCTGGACGAGTTGCGTGGCGAACGCGAAGATCAACCCTGCGCCACCGATCACGGCCGCCCCGATGAGGATGTTGGTGACGGTGTTGGCGTTCTCCGCCATGCGACCCTTCCGGGCACCTGCGATGATCGTGATACCGATGGCCAGCAGGATGATCGGGATGACGGTGCGGACACCCCACTCGACGACCCCGTTGGTGTTCACCGTCGGCCCGGTCGCCGCGGCCAACGCACCACCGAGGGAAACCTCGATCGAAACCACCATTTCGCCCTCCCCGGGCAGCCCATCAAGGACGAGCCCGGGCGCACTCGTGCGACCGGGCCGATGCTCATAGTCATCGATCCTCCCGAATCGTGCCAGACCCTTAGGTCTGTTCCGTGCACGAACGGCAGAGTCAGTCCCTAAACCTCTAGCTGAGCGTGACAGTCAACGGATGATGGTGCGAAATGCCTGATCCGCACCCTCCTGCAACTACGGAGCGTATCGAAAACGTCAGCAACTCGTGACCGGAACCCGCCGTCCGCCTCGCGCGTGGCGGCCCCCGGACCGCTCTCCCGCCTCCTTGTGCAAGCGTCTTCATCGGGACGCCCACAGGTTACCGAAAAACATCATCATCTCGGGCATCATGAACGGAGAGTGACATAGCGGATCCCGGATCCGCGTCCGGGAAGAGCTGCGGCTATCCCCCTGGCGGCCGGAAGGACCCGGGGGTTAGGTAGGGGCATGGCAGATGTTCGAGCGGCATGGAACGAGACAGGCGACAAGCTCTCGGAGCTCGGCCGCAAGCTCAAGGTCCACTACGACGAGCAGCACGGCAGCGAGGGACAACAGACCCGGGAAGAACTGGCCGAGGCCGCGCGACGGCTCGGCGGCGCGGTGCAGGACGCCTTCGAGGCCCTCGGGACCGCAGCCCGGGACAAATCCGTCCAGGACGACGTCAAGCAGGTCGGGCAGTCCCTCGCCGAGGCACTCGGCGCCACGCTGGGGCAGGCGACCGACGAGCTGAAGCGTGCCTTCTCCGAACGCAAGGGCCCCGCGTCGACCGTGGCGACCCCCGCCGCGACCGAAGCCGCGAGCGCGACAGTCGTCGGCGGGCCCGCGACCGTTGTGAGCGAGCCCGAGGCCGATGGCGCCCCCGAGGCCGATGGCACCCCCGGGGACGGCGAGGGCGGTACCCCGCCGAAGGTCGAGCCCTGGGGAACCCCCTGACAGCCCTTACATGAAGGACACTTCGCCCGTCGCCAGGTCGTAGACAGCACCGAGGATCCTGAGCTTGCGGGACTTCACCGCGACGGTCAGCAGCCGCGCCTGCGACAGCAGGGCCACGGTCCGCTCGACGTTGTTGTCGATGGCGACGGGCAGGATGTCCTCTCCCTTGGCCCCCATCTCCTCCGCCTCGACGACGGCGGGACGGATGGTCGTCACGAGCAGGTCGACGTCCGTGCCCGTCGTCACGGTCTTCTTCTCGATCGCTTCGAGAGTCGCCTTCACGGCCCCGCACTTGGTGTGCCCCAGGACGACGAGCAGGGGCGTCGCGAACTCCTCGACGCCGAACTGAACGGTCCCGAGCACCGCACGATCGACCACATGACCCGCGCTCCGGACGACGAACAGATCACCGAGCCCCTGATCGAAGATCAACTCTGGCGGGACCCGCGAATCCGCGCACGCCAGCACGATCGCGAAGGGCTTCTGCCCCCCGGAGTTCAGCTTCCGGCGCCGGCCCGTCGACTGGTCCGGGTGGGCCGCCTGCGCCTCGGCGAAGCGCAGATTCCCCTCCTCCAGGCGTTTGCGCGCTTCCTTCCAGGTCAGAGCCTCCGAGTCGGTGCGTTCGGCGAGGCTCGCGGCCTTGGCGACACCGCTCTTGGCCGTCGTCTTCTCGTCACCGCCGCACGCCGCGACCCCTGCGGCGAGCAGACCGGCACCGGCCAGCCGGAGCACGGACCGCCGCTCCGGAAACCGGCCCCTGACATCACCGAACCCGCCCCCGGACCCGTCACCGAACCCGGGCCCGTCATCCGGCCCGCCCCCGGCCAGGGGACGAGTCGCGTCGTCTCGTTCGCTTCGGGGCACCGTGGGAACCTCTCGCCCGGACCGACCACACCATTCGAGGAGATCGGCTCGCCGGGGGAAGGACTTGACCCGGCCGACGGAATGAATGATCACGCCTGGACGGGCGGTCGCCGTCGGACAGCCAGGTTCCGGTCAGGCAAAGTCCAGGAAGACGCATCCTTGGCCGTGCCTACCATGACCTCATGTCTGCTGACGGCACCACCACACCCCACCCGGACGCCGTCGTGACCCAGACCCTCGCGGCGGTGGAGGATCCGCCCCCGGATCCCGCGCGGGTCAGGCCGAGGAAGAAGCGCCGGCTCCCCCCGGCTGTGACGATCCCCCTGGTCTTCGTCCTGGTGGCGGTGCTGGGAGGCGGCGCCGGGGTCCTCTTCATCAGGTTCCGCAGTGTCCGGATCGAGGCCGCCCCCGAGGGGATCCCGACGGCGACCGGCGGACCGGCCGCGAAGCTCCCGGCGGGGCGCACCTGGCTCTCCGGCGCCTGGAGCGGCGGCGGCATCAGCATCAAGCGCATCGACGGCTTCGGCTCCTGGCGGGGTCAGCCCACCGACGTCGTCACCACGTACCCGGCGTACGACACGTGGGAAGAACTGCGGGCCTCCGAATGGCATGTCAGCACCTTCGACGGCTACAAGGGTCGTCTGGCCTACGGTCTCCCTCTGCTGCCGAAGAAGGAGGGCGAGGGAAGCCTCGGGGACGTCGTCGACGGCAAGTACGACGACGTCTGGAACGCGATCGCCAAAGACTTCGAGAAGAATGAACGGTCCGACAGTTTCGTGCGGATCGGGCTCGAGGCGAACGGCACCTGGTTCCCCTGGGGAGCGACCGCGGAACGCGCCGCACGGTACAAGGAGGCCTGGCGGCACGTCCACAGCATCCTGAAGGCCAGGTCTCCCGAACTCGTCTTCGTCTTCGACATTACCTGCGGCAAAGCGCTCGAAGGCGGAAACAACCGGATGGACAGCCTCAACAAGCTCTATCCCGGGGACGACGTCGTCGACGTCGTCGGGTGCGACCACTACGACTCCTACACGGTGAAGAGCCGCAACGCCGCGGAGTGGAAGCACACCCTGCGCCCCGAGAAAGCCGCCGGGCTGGCCGACGTCGCGGACTTCGCCCGTGCCCACCGCAAGAAGTTCGCCGTTCCCGAATGGGGCCTGACGGCGAGCAACAAGGACGGCGCCGGGGACAACCCGTATTTCATCTACTCGATGTACGGGTTCTTCCAGCAGAACAAGGACATCCTCGCGTTCGAGAACTACTTCAACGAACCCGACGAATACCTTGGCTCCTCCCTCTGGGGACCGGTCCAGCACCCCGCGGCGGCCGCCGAGTACCGCAAACTCTGGGGTATCCCACCGGCCAGGACCAGCTATTGAACGATCGAGAACTCAGCGGGAGAGGATCTCGGCGATCCGGTCCAGGTTGAGTTCGGCGTCCAGGATCTCGCGGATGTGCGTCTGGCCCTCCTTCGACATCGCCCGTGCGGCCTCGGGGTCGCGGAGCAGTTTCAGGACGGCGGCGCCGAACGCGGGGGCGTCATCGTGGATCTCAAGGTCCGTCCCGGCGACGAGCGGTAGCCCCCGGGTCGCCAACGAGGTGCTGACCAGCGGGATCGCGGCGTCCATGTACTCGATGAGCTTGATGTTCACCCCGGAGCCACTCACCGCC
>JAUPKQ010000135.1 GCA_030837345.1 Actinomycetota bacterium
CGGGACCGGCCGAGGGAACTCCCTGCGGTCCGACGACCCGCAGTCCCTGTGCCCACGCCGTCACCTCGGGATCCGCGGTGACGACCACGGTCGGGGCGCCGCTGCGGCGCGCCGCCGCGAGTTCCTCGGTCACGCTGTACCGCCGCCAGGCGCTGGTGGCGACGACGACGAGGCGTTCCGGCGTCCCGGGGACGGGACGGGAGCGGTCTCCCCGATCAGCACGGTCACCGGACGCACGGTCACCGGACGCACGGTCCCCGGGCACGGCGGCCGCGTAGGCCCGGGCGAGTCTCGCCAGGACGGCGTCCGGGCCGAGGCGGGCGTCGAGCTCCACGCGGGCACCGTCGAGATCGAGGGAGCCGAGCGCCCCGGAGAGCTCGGCGTAGGCGTCGACGATCGCGTCGGGCGAGTCCTCGACGTCCACGAACCGGCCGACACGGTCCTCGACTCCTCGCAGGGACTCCTGGGGGCCACCGCTGCGGGTGACGATCACAGGCAGGCCCGCGGCGACGGCCTCGACCACGGCGAGGTGGAAGGTCTCGTAGCGGCTCGGTGCCACGAGCAGGTCGTGGCGGGGCAGTTCCGCCAGCACCTGGGTGTGGGGGACGATTCCCCGCAGATGGACGCGGTCGGCGACCCCCGCCGAGGCGGCGATGTCCCTCACGGCCTGTTCGGCGGGCCCGGAGCCGAAGAGCGTGAACTCCGCCCGCGGGTTGTCGCGCGCGACGGCGCAGAATGCCCTCGTCGCCCGTTCGACACCCTTGTGCTCGGCGATCCCGCCGACGAACACCCAGCGGTCCAGGGCCTCCGGCGGCGCGGGACGGCGAGGGACGGAGGTGAAATCGACTGGATTGGGCAGGACGTCGAGTTTGTGCTCGTAACCGGGGAGAGCCGCCAGCACGGTGTCCCGGAGGTGGCCGCTGACGCAGAAAACGGTCGTCGCCCGCTCCAGCAGCTCCGCGTAGTGGTCGCGGCCGGCGGGATCCTCAAGGACCCCGATCAGCCCGCTCGAGTGCTCGGTGGCGAAGACGGCGGACGCCGGGTCCGCGAGGCGCGCCGCGAGCAGACCACCCCAGTACCCGACGTGCCCGTGAACGATCGGGGTGTCGAACGACCCCGCGACCCGGCGGACGTCACGCACCATCCCCTCGGCCCGCTCGGG
Organism: Actinomycetota bacterium; assembly: GCA_030837345.1. Lineage (GTDB taxonomy): Bacteria > Actinomycetota > Actinomycetes > Actinomycetales > Kineosporiaceae > JAUPKQ01. The sequence continues at coordinate 1,163 of JAUPKQ010000135.1, forward strand.
GATCGTCGTCCCGCCGAGGGTGAAGACGGGTACCCGGAGCACTGGGCCCGCCGCTCCGGTGACGGTGAGGCCCCCGGAGGCCGCCATCGCGCCGGTCACCTCGTCGAAGGCGTCCCGCAGCACGGCCGCGGCCGCACCGCCGGCCTTGCCGCCGGGCCACTCCTGGGCGTGGACGACCCTGACCTCGCCGACGAGGTCGGTCATCAGCCGTGCGTACGCGGCGACGAAAGAACCGGACATCCGGTTGAACGGCGTCGGGTACCACGGTGTCGGGACCGTGAGGCCCGGCCTCCCGGGGATCGTGAGGGTCACGGGACCGCTCAGCCGCGGCCGAGGACGCGGACGGTCACCCCGTCCCAGCGCTCCAGCGGCATGAAGGACCGGCCGTCGACGAGCGTGCGGATCCCGGGCAGGTCGGCGGGCGTGAGCTCGCGGTACACCGCGTGGTCGGTCTGGAGCACGGCCGCGTCGACGGGCGAGCCGGGGACGTACGGCGTGAAGCCGAGCTTCTCGAGCTCGGTGTCGTCGAACATCGGGTCGTCGACGAACACGGTGGCGCCCCGGCCTCGCAGCACGTCGACGAGCGGGAAGACACCGCTGAACGCCGTCTCCTTCACCCCTCCCCGGTAGGAGGCGCCGAGGACGACGACGCGCTGGCCGTTGAGGTCGCCGTGGGCGCCCTCCAGCAGGCCGACCGCGTAGGCGGGCATCGCCGCGTTGCGGGCACGCGCCGTCCGGACGATCGTCGCGTCGGGGTCGTTCCAGAGATACAGGCGCGGGTAGATCGGGATGCAGTGCCCGCCCACCGCGATGCCGGGCCGGTGGATGTGGCTGAACGGCTGGGAGTTGCTGGCCGCGATCACCTGGTGGACGTCGATGCCGTGGGCGTCGGCGAACGTCGCGAACTCGTTGGCGAGACCGATGTTGACATCCCGGTACGTCGTCTCGGCGAGCTTGGCCATCTCGGCCGCCTCGGCGCTTCCGAGATTCCAGACGCCGTTCGGCCGCTCACCCTTCTCGACGAGATCGGGCCGCTCGTCGAACTCGAGCACCGACCGGTAGAACTCCTCGCCCCTCGTCCCGGCGACCTCGTCGATCCCACCGATCAGCTTGGGGTACCGGCGCAGGTCGGCGAACACCCGGCCGGTGAAGACACGCTCCGGGCTGAAGACCAGATGGAAGTCCTTGCCGTGTCGCAGACCGGAGCCCTCCTCCAGCATCGGCAGGAACCGGGTGCGCGTCGTGCCGACCGGCAGCGTCGTCTCGTACGAGACGAGCGTCCCGGGGCGCAGACCCCGGGCGATCTCACGGGTCGCGGCGTCCATCCACCCGAAGTCCGGCAGGCCCTCGGCGTCGACGAAGAGGGGTACGACGACGACGACGGCATCGCTTGCGGCCACCGCCTCGGCGGTGTCCCCCGTCGCCTGGAGCCGCCCGTCGGCGACCGTCTCGGCGAGCAGTTCCGCGAGCCGGTGCTCACCGGGGAACGGCTCGACCCCACGGTTCACCTGCTGGACGACGTCGAGATTGACGTCGGCTCCGACGACCTGGTGGCCGCGGCTCGCGAACTGCACGGCGAGCGGCAGGCCGATCTTGCCGAGGGCGACGACGGTGATCTTCACTGGGGTCCTCTGTTCACGGTGTGCTGGAGGGTTCGCGTGGGGAAGCCTGCGCGGCCGGTGACTCCAGTGGTCCGGATCCGGCACCGGAGGCGTCCACGAGGACGGGGCCGACGCCGACCCGAAGATCCGGGAAACTGGCCGGCAGACGGTCCGCCCCGACCCGGAACAGTGTGTCGACCGGGTGGACCAGGGCGTACAGGGCTTCGATCTGCTTCTCCTGAGCCTGCCAGGAATACCGCGTCGCGAGCCACTCCCGCGAGGGGCGGGACCTGCCCGGAGTGAGCAGACGGCGAACCGCCTCGGCGAGACCGGCGGCGTCACCCGAGCGGAAGACCTCGCCGAGGCCGTTGCGCGTGACGAAGTCCGCCATGAGTTTCGCGTCGCTGACGGCGAGGGGAAGCCCGGCGTGCAGGTACTCGAACAGCTTGTTCGGCAGCGCCTGGTCGTGGTTCGGGGAGCCGCCCGGCATCGGGTGGACCGCGACGTCGGCCCCCGAGAGGTAGTGCAGCAGTTCGTCCTGGCCCACCGGGGGCAGGGGGTGGATGCGGTCCGCCACGCCGAGCGCCGTGGCCCGCTCGAGCAGGCCGGGAGTGCGCGGATGCGGGAACGGCACGGTGACGAGGGCGAGATGAACCCCCGGCAGGTGGGGGAGCGCGTCGACGAGGACGTCGATGCCCCGGGCCGCGCTGACCGCGCCGCTGTACACGAGCAGCGGCACCGTCGCCGGAAGGCCGGCGGCGTCGCGGACCGTGCGCCCGGCGGCGAGTGCCCCCGGCTCCGGAACGTCGGGATCCCTGACGGGGACGTTGAGGATGACCTCCGGTCGGTGCGCCAACTGGTAGCGCTCGTGCAGGACGTCGGCGATCGGCTCGGACACGGTGATCACGGCGGAGGCCTCACGGATGTACCGGGCCTCCTCCCGCACGAGGACGGCGTGCCTGCGGACGTTCCCCTGCTCCTCGGGCGGGATCCCGGCGAAGTTCTCACGGGCGTCATAGACGACCTGGCAGGGATGCCCCAGCGCGCGGCGACGGCGGGCCGCCCGCACCGCCGTCCCGAGCACGAGCGGGTGGTGGGCGTGGATCACATCCGGTTCGAGACGGTCCAGGACCTTGGCGAAGGACGCCGCGTAGTCCTCGATCTCCGGCAGCGTGCCGCGGGTGCTGGCGAGAACGGCCGTCGCGGACTTGCGCGCGTCCCATTCCCGCCACGCCTGGCGGTACCCGACATTGATCGCCCATTGGAGGCGCCACCGGAGCCTGCGCGCCGACAGCGTCAAACGGTCGGCCGCGTGGACCAACCGCAGGGCGAGCCAGATCGGGGCCCAGGCCGGGGGACGGTCGGGGGCCTGAGGATCGGGGCTGCGCCACTGGTCGGCGCGACGGCGGCTGATCCGGGTGCGCTTCTTCAGCTCCGCCACCCGGGTGACGTACTCGTCGAGGGGAGTCCAGTCGACGACCCTGAACTGCCGACGGCGCCGGGCGCCGAGAACGAGCTTGTGGACGTCGCGGCGGGCGTGCGTCATCAACACCGGGTGCACGGCCACCGGACCGAGGTGACGCGGCCCCGTCGGGGCCGGCGCCTCCTCGGCCGACAGCACGTGCACGTCATACCCCAACCGGGCCAGGGACAGCGAGAACTTCTTGGCCCGGGAGTCAGAGTCGATGGCGTTGGCGCGGAACAGCACCACGCGCGGCGGCCGGCCGTCGCCGGCCGAGCCGTGCGGCTGCGTCACGATCAGCCCTCCGGGAGGTCCACGGTTCGTCCGGTCTTCGCCGCCTGCAGAACGGCCTCAGCCACGGCGACCGTGGCCAGGCCCTGCTGCATGGTGACGATGTCACTGCTCTTCCCGAGGACCGCGTCACGGAAGGCTTCGTGCTCGGTGCGGAGCGGCTCGGGCTTGGGGAACGCGAAGCGGATGACGTCGCCCTCCGAGACCCCCCGGAAACTCGCGATCTCGGCCCACGTCGTGGGGATGAGACCGTTCGCGAAGAACGTCAGATCGGCGGTGAGCGTGTCGGCGACGAAGGCGCCCCGCTCCCCCGTGACGATCGTGACCCGCTCCTTCATGGGAGAGAGCCAGTTCACCAGGTGGCTCGTCACCGTGCCGTCGTTCAACTGCCCGACGACCGCGACGAGGTCCTCGTGAGCACGACCGCTCTTGTAGGCGGTCCGGGCGGCGACGCTGCGGAACGACGACTGCGTCACCCAGGCGGTGAGGTCGATGTCGTGGGTGGCGAGGTCCTTGACGACGCCGACGTCGGCGATCCTCGCGGGGAACGGACCCTGGCGACGGGTGACCACCTGGAAGACCGCGCCGAGATCGCCGTTCTCCAGGCGGGTCCGGAGCTGCTGGAGCGCCGGGTTGTACCGCTCGATGTGCCCGACGGCCCCGACGAGCCCCGCGCCCTCGAACGCCTCGACGAGGCGACGCGCGGCCTCACCGTCCTGCGCCAGCGGCTTCTCGATCATGGCGTGGACGCCGGCGGCGGCGAGCTTGAGGCCGATCTCCTCGTGGTAGGCGGTCGGAACCGCCACCATGCAGTAGTCGATGCCGGCCGCGACGAGCTCGTCGACGTTGGTGAACAGCGGCAGCGAACCGGCGACGTTGTGCGGGTCCCCGGCGGGATCGGCCACTCCGACCAGCTCGACGTCGCCCAGGCTGCGCAGCACCCGTGCGTGGTGCCGCCCCATCATTCCCAGGCCGATCAGCCCGGCGCGCAGGAGAGCCATCACGCACCTGCCTTGGCGAGCGTGTTGACGGCGGTGACGATGCGCTCGAGCTCGGCCTGTGTCAGCGACGGATGCACCGGGAGGGAGAGGGCCTCGCCTGCGGCCTTCTCGGTCTGGGGCAGGTCCAGCGTGCGACGGAACGACGGCAGGCGGTGGTTCGGGATGGGGTAGTACACCCCGGTGCCGACCCCGTACTCGTCGGCCAGAGCCTTGGCGAACCCGTCGCGGTCCTCGGCGACCCGGATCGTGTACTGGTGGTAGACGTGCACGGCGCCCGTCGCCACCGGCGGCACCACGACGCCGGACAGGTTGGCGTCGAGGAAGGCCGCGTTGCCCTGGCGCTGCTTGGTCCACCCGGCGAGCTTGCCGAGCTGGACACGGCCGATCGCGGCGTGGACGTCGGTCATCCGGCAGTTGAAACC
>JAUPKQ010000136.1 GCA_030837345.1 Actinomycetota bacterium
CGACCCGGGCCGCTCCCCCGCCCGGCGCCCGGGCCCCCCGGCGTCGCGCCGGGGCCCGTCCCGGCGCCACGCCGCCGTCCCCTACCTGTACATCGCGCCGTTCTTCGTGGTCTTCGGGTGCTTCGGGCTGTTCCCGCTGCTGTTCACCGGCTACCTGTCGCTGCACACGGTCGACCTCGTCGACCTCGGACGCCGGGAGTGGGTGGGGCCCACGAACTTCACCACCTTGTGGCAGGACGGCCAGTTCCACAACGCAGTCCTCAACACCTTCACGATCGGCGTCCTCTCGACGGTCCCCCAGCTGCTCATGGCCCTGGGCATCGCCCACCTGCTCAACCTGGGGATGCGGGGACGCACTCTGGTACGGGTCGCCGTCCTCGTGCCTTACGCGACGTCCGTCGCGGCGGCGTCCTTGGTGTTCGCGCAGCTGTTCGGGCGCGACCACGGGCTGATCAACTGGCTGCTGTCGTCCGCCGGGGCGTCCCCCGTCGACTGGGAGCCGGGACGGTGGTCCTCCCAGATCGCCATCGCGGTCATCATCACCTGGCGCTGGACGGGGTACAACGCGCTGATCTACCTGGCGGGCATGCAGTCCGTGCCCGCCGACCTCTACGAGGCCGCGGCGATCGACGGCGCGAACCGCTGGCAGCAGTTCCTGCACGTCACGGTGCCGTCGCTGCGACCGGCGATCATCTTCACGGTGATCAACTCGACGATCGGCGCCCTGCAGGTCTTCGGCGAGCCCCGGTTGTTCGGCAACCCGGGCGCGGGAGGTATCGCCGGAGGGGCGAGCAACCAGTACCAGACCATCGGGCTGCTGCTCTACCAGCAGGGCTGGAGCTTCGGACAGCTCGGCGTCGCCTCGGCCACCGCCTGCAGCATGTTCGCGATCATCATCGTGGTCGCGACCGTCAACGGCCTGCTGGTCACCGGACGGCTCAGCCAGCTCACCCGGGTCCTCCGGGTCGGAAGGGACACCTGATGACTGTCGTCGCCGCCGGCCGCCCCCGGGCCCCGCGTCACGGCGAGCCCGGCGGGCTGCACCGGGCCGGACCCGTCGCCAAGCTGCTGCTCGGGTTCACCGTGACGCTGTCGGTCTTCCCCCTGTACTACCTCGTCGTCGCGGCGTCCCGCTCCAACGCCGACATCGCCTCGGTCCCGCCGCCGCTCACCCCCGGGCCCAACCTCGTCGCGAACGTCCGGAGCGCCTTCACCGAGGGCGGTATGGGACACGCCCTGGTCAACTCCACCATCGTGTCGGCGTGCGTCACCCTCGGCACCGTGGCGTTCTGCACCCTCGCCGGGTTCGCGTTCGCCAAGCTGAGGTTCCGGTTCAGCGGGCCGCTGCTCGGCCTGACGATCGCGACGATGATGGTCCCCTCCCAGTTGAGCGTGATCCCGCTGTACATGCTGATGGTCCGCCTCGGATGGGCGGACCACCTCCAGGCGGTCATCCTCCCGACCCTCGTCAGCGCCTTCGGCGTGTTCTTCATGCGCCAGTACCTCGACGAGGCGGTACCCGACGACCTCATCGAGGCCGGGGTGCTCGACGGAGCCAGTTCGTTCGGCGTCTTCCGCCTGATCGTCGTCCCGCTCGCCCGGCCCGCGATGGCGGTCCTCGGCATGCTGACCTTCCTCGCCGCCTGGAACGACTACTTCTGGCCCCTGGTCGTGCTGAGCAGCGACAACCCGACCGTCCAGGTCGCCCTGGACAACCTCGGCGGCGGCTACGTCCCCGACCAGTCCGTCATCATGGCCGGCACCCTCGCCGGCACGCTCCCCGTCCTCGTCGTGTTCCTGCTCCTGGGACGCCAGATCGTCGGCGGCGTCATGGCCGGCGCCGTGAAGGGTTGACCGATGCCGCGCGTGCACCCCGACCTCCCCCGCCCGCCCCTCACGGGAGGCTTCACCGACGTATCGGGAAGCTTCACCGACGTGACGGGAGGCTTCACCGACGTCGACGGCCTGCGGTGCTACCGGATCGGGGGGTTCCACCACCTGTCCCCGTTCCTCGTCCCCGTCGTCGGGGCCCACGACGTCTGGCTGTTCCTCTCCAGCGCGGGAGGCCTGACCGCTGGGCGCACCCGGCCGGACGACGCCCTGTTCCCCTACGTCACCGAGGACAAGCTCGCCGACACCGCCGGAGCGACCGGCGGACTCACGGTGATCCGTACCGATGGCCCCGACGGCCGTGAGGTGTGCTGGGAGCCCCTGGCCCCCGCCGGACGCGCCGACCCCCGGGTGTCCCGGTCGCTGTCCAAGGACGCCCTGAGCACCACGGTGATCGTCGAGGAGGTCAGGGAGGACCTCGGTCTGCGGTTCCGCGAGGTGTGGCGGACGTCGGGAGCCTTCGGCGTCGTCCGGGAGTCCCGGCTCGCCGCCCTCGACGGGCGCCCGCACACCGTCCGGGTCCTCGACGGGGTGCAGAACCTGCTGGCGCCGGGGGTGGGGGTCCGGGCGCAGGGTGAGCTCAGCGTCCTCGTCGACGCCTACAAGCGGGCCCGGGCCGACCCGCGCACGGGCCTGGCGACGTACTGGATGGGTTCGGAGCTGACCGACCGGGCCGTGCCGCGCGAGGCTCTGCTCGCCACCGTCTGCTGGCGGACCGGGCTGCCGGACGCCGAGGTGCTCCTCAGCGACGCCCAGGTCCACCGGTTCCGCTGCGGCGGCGAGGTCCGGCCCGAGGCCGAGACCCGCGGACGGCGTGGAGCCCACCTCCTCCACGCCCGGATCGACCTCGCCGGGGGTGAGGAACGGCGCTGGCGCCTCGTGATGGACGGCGCGCGGGACGCCGCCGCGGTCGTGGACCTCACGGCCCGGCTGCGTCACCCCGACACCCTGTCCCAGGCGGTCTCGGACGACCTCGACACCGGGTACCGGCACCTGCTCGCCCTCGTCGGCGGCGCCGACGCCGCCCAGGTGTCCGGGGAAGAGATCACCGGGACCCACCACACGGCCAACGTCCTCTTCAACGCGATGCGCGGGGGTGTCTTCACGGAGGGCTACACGGTCCGGGCCGCCGACGTGCGGGACTTCTGCGCCCGGCGCAGCCCCCGCACGGCCCGGCGGTGCGCCCCGTACCTGGCCGCCCTCCCCTCCACGCTGTCCGCCCCCGAACTCGCCGCCCGGGCCCGCGCCACGGACGACCCTGACCTCGCGCGGCTGCTCGCGGAGTACCTCCCCCTCGCGTGGGGACGGCGTCACGGTGACCCCAGCCGCCCCTGGAACACCTTCGAGATCGCCCCTCCGACGGCGGACGGCGCGCCCCGCCCGGGCTTCGAGGGCAACTGGAGGGACATCTTCCAGAACTGGGAGGCCCTCGCCTGGTCCTTCCCGGAGTACACCGAGTCCATGATCTGCACGTTCCTGTCCGCCACCACCGTCGACGGGTACAACCCGTACCGGATCTCCCGCGACGGGGTCGGCTGGGAACACCCCGACCCGGACGAGCCCTGGTCGAACATCGGGTACTGGAGCGACCACCAGATCGTGTACCTGCTCGCCCTGCTCCGGATGTCGCAGCGGTTCCACCCGGGCCGGTTGCCGTCCCTGCTGTCGCGGCGGATCTTCACCCACGCCGACGTCCCGTACCGCATCCGCGGCTACCGGCAGATCCTCGCCGACCCGCGCACCACGATCGACTACGACGAGGCCCGCGCCGAGGCCACCCGCCGCCGTGTCGAAGGCTCCGGCGGCGAAGGCTCCGGCGGCGAGGAGCCCGACGGCGAGGGCTCCGACGGCAGGCTGCTCGCCGACGCTCACGGCGAGCTCGTCCGGGTGAGCGGGACCGAGAAGCTCCTGCTCCTGCTGCTCGCCAAGCTGGTCAACCTCGTGCCGGGGGCCGGGATCTGGATGAACACCCAGCGGCCGGAGTGGAACGACGCCAACAACGCCCTGGTGGGGAACGGCGTCTCCGTCGTCACGCTCGCCCAGTTGCGCTCCTACCTCGTCACCTTGCCCGAGGCCATCGGCCTGGCCGGCGGCGCTGCCCCGCCCGACGGCGAGGCCGGCCGGGCCGACGGCGGGATCCCGCTGACCGAGGAGACCGCGGACCTGCTCGCGGAGGTCGGCGCCGCGCTCGCCGAGCAGGAGCGGCCGCCCGGCGCCGGTGCCACTCCCGGCCAGGACCGCGACCGGCGCCGGATCATCGATCTGCTCGGCGAGGCGGGCACCCGGTACCGCGAGCGCGTCTACGCCGGTCCGAGCGGACGCCGGACGCTGGTTCCGGCCGACCGGGTGACAGAGATGCTCGGGCGGGCCCGGAGGGTGGTCGAGGCGGGCCTGCGCGCCAACCGCCGGGCCGACGGCCTCTACCACTCCTACAACCGGCTGGTCCTTCGGGCCGGGACCGCCGGGGTGGACCGCCTGCCGCTGATGCTCGAGGGCCAGGTCGCCGTGCTCTCGAGCGGCGTCCTCCCGGCGGAGGAGGAGCTCGCGCTGCTGCGCGCCCTGCGCCGTGGCCCGCTCCACCGGGCGGACGCGGGGACCTACCAGCTCTACCCCGACCGTGACCTGCCCGGGTTCGTCGGGCGGAACACGATCCCGCGCGCCGCCGCCGGACGCTGCCCGCTGGTGCAGCGGCTCGCTGACGACGGCGGGCACGGTGTCGTCGTCCGGGACGTCGAGGGAGGTCACCACTTCGCGGGCGGCATGCACAACGCGGACGACGTGCGGCGGGCGCTCGCGGACCTTGAGGCCGCCCCGGAGTGGGAGCCTCTCGTGCGCCGGGACGGCGAGCGGCTCCTGGAGATCTACGAGGAGGTGTTCCGGCACGCGGAGTTCACCGGTCGCTCCGGCTCGTTCTTCGGCTACGAGGGCCTGGGGTGCGTGTACTGGCACATGGTCGCCAAACTCCAGCTGACCGTCCTCGCGAGCCACCGGCGGGCGACGGCGGCGGGTGCCGCACCGGACGTCGTCCGCGGCCTGGCGGAGGTCTACCGGGACGTGCGGGGCGGGCTCGGGTTCACGCGGACGCCGGACGAGTTCGGCGCCTTCCCGGCCGACCCCCACTCCCACACCCCCGCCGGTGGCGGGGCACGGCAGCCGGGCATGACCGGCCAGGTCAAGGAGGCGATTCTCGCCCGGTTCGGGGAGCTCGGGCTGGAGGTGGAGGGGGGAAGGATCCGGTTCGTCCCACCCCTGCTCGAGCCGGAGGAGGGGGTGGAGACCGCGGCGGAGCTGCGGTTCCGCGACGTCGACGCACGGTGGCGGACGCTCGCGGTGCCGCCCGGCGGGCTGGCCTTCACCTTCGCCCAGGTACCGGTGCTGTACCGGCGCGGGGACGGTCCGACGGTGGTCGTGGTGCTCACGGACGGCGGGCGTCTCGCGTTCCCGGACGGCGTCGTCGACCGGCCGACGAGCGCGTCGATCTTCCGCAGGGAGGGCACGGTCCGCCTGCTGGAGGTGACCGTGCCCTGGTGACCCGCCGTGGCGACCGGCCCTGGTGGCCGGCCCCCGTGGCCGGCCCCGGTGACGGTCAGCGGCTCACTGGATGAGGGTGAAGACGTTGAAGATCGGCAGATACATCGCGATGATCATCGATCCGACGACCCCGCCGAGCATCGCGATCATGAGGGGTTCGATCAGGCTGGTCAGGGCCTCGGTGGTGGCCTCGACCTCCTGGTCGTAGAAGTCCGCGATCTTGTCGAGCATGACGTCGACGGCGCCGGTGTCCTCCCCGACGGAGAGCATCTGCACGACCATCGGCGGGAACACCTTGTGCCCGGCCAGGGGAGCGGCGAGGGACTCCCCCGCCCGTACACTCACCTCGATGGCGGAGGCGGCGTCCCGGATGACGACGTTCCCGGCCGCGGCGCCGACGACGTCCAGGCTCTGGAGCAGGGGGACCCCCGCGGAGAGCATCGTGCCGAGGTTGCGGGTGAAGCGGCTGATGGCGACCTTGCGGAACAACTGGCCGAAGACCGGCATCCGCAGTTTCATCGGGTCGACGACCTGACGGACCTGTTCGAGGTTCTTGACGCGATGCCAGACGACGCCGCCGACGACACCGGCGACGATGGCGATGGGCAGCACGAACTTCAGCGACTCGGACATGGTCACGAGGACCCGGGTCGGCGCGGGGAGTTTCCCGCCGAGGTCGGCGAACATCTTCGAGAACACCGGGACGATGAACAGCAGCATCCCGATGACGGCGAGGATCGCCATGACGAACACGACCACGGGGTACGTCATCGCGGACTTCACCTTGCCACGGAGGCGGAGGTCCGACTCGAAACTGTCCGCGACCGAGAGCATCACCTTGTCCAGGAAGCCGCCGACCTCACCGGCACGCACCATGTTGATCATAAGGGGAGGGAAGATGTCGGAGTGCCGGGCCATCGCGACCGACAGGGCGTCGCCCCCCTCCACGCCCGCGCGGACGTCGGAGAGGGTCTTGCCCAGGATCTTGTTCTCCGACTGGTCGGCGAGGATCGACAGGGCCCGCAGCAGGGACAACCCACTGTTGATCATCGTGGCGAACTGCCGGGACATCACGGCGATGTCCTTCATCCCGACCCCGGACCCGAATCCGATACGGATCTCCCGGCGCATGCCGACGTTCGCCTCGCGCACGTTCACCGGCAGGTAGCCCTGCTTCATCAGCTTGGCGACCGCGGCGTCCTTCGTCGGGGCCTCGGTCGTGCCGTTGATGATCTTTCCCTGGCGGTCGCGGACCGAGTACTCGAAGGAACGGACGTCGGTGCTCATCAGTGCGCCCCGATGAGGCGCAGGAAGTCCTCGTGGTGGTGGCAGAGCTCGAGCGCCGACTCCCGGGTGATGATCCGGCGCCGCGTCAGGTCGGCCAGGTGCTGGTCGAGCGTGTGCATGCCGTGCTGGGCACCGGACTGGAGGGTCGAGTAGACCTGGTGGGTCTTCCCCTCGCGGATCATGTTCCGGACGGCGGGGGTCGCCACGAGGACCTCGGTGGCGACGACGCGTCCTCGCCCCTCCGCCCGACGGCACAGCGACTGGCACACGATGCCCTGGAGGACGCCGGCGAGCTGGGTGCGGATCTGCTGCTGCTGGTGCGGGGGGAAGACGTCGACGATGCGGTCGATCGTCTGGGCCGCGTCCTGCGTGTGGAGGGTCCCGAGGACGAGGTGGCCGGTCTCGGCGGCGGTGAGGGCGACGGAGATCGTCTCCAGGTCCCTCATCTCGCCGACGAGGATGATGTCCGGGTCCTGCCGCAGCGCGTGCCGCAGGGCGTTGGTGAAGGAGTGGGTGTCCTCCCCGACCTCACGCTGGTTGACCAGACATCCCTTGTGCATGTGGAGGAACTCGATCGGGTCCTCGACGGTCATGATGTGGTCGTGCCGGCCGCGGTTGGCCTGGTCGACGATCGCCGCGAGGGTCGTCGACTTGCCGGAGCCGGTCGAGCCCGTGACGAGGACCATCCCGCGGGGCAGGAAGGCGAACCGGCCCACCACCGCCGGGATGCCGAGCTCCTCCAGCGACTTGATCTCGAACGGGATGCGCCGGAAGGCGGCGCCGATCGTCTCCCGCTGCCGGTAGAGGTTCACCCGGAAACGGGCCTGGCCGGGCAGCGCGTAGGCCAGGTCGAGTTCCAGGTCGGCCTCGAACCGCTCCCTCTGGCGCTGGGTGAGGATCGTGTACAGGGCCCGCTGGATGCCGCCCGCGCCGAGGACGCCGAAACCGTCGAGGGTCCCCAGCTCGCCGTCGACGCGGGCCAGGGGTGCCGAACCCACGGACAGATGCAGGTCGGAGGCCCCGACGGCGAGCATGGTCTCCAGAACGGCCGTCAGGCTGAAGTCGCGGTCCTCGCCGGCGGACAGGTCCAAGGGGCCGGGGGCGGGTGGAGGCGGCGCCGGCGCCTGTGTCGGAGGCTGCATCTGCGCCTGCACCGGGGCCTGCATCTGCGCCTGCGTCGGAGGCTGCATCTGCATCTGCGCCTGTGTCGGGGGCTGCATCGAGGGCGCCACTCCCGGAACGTGCTCCCCCGGCCCGGGCTGAGGGATTCCCGGGGCGCGCGGGGCGGGCGGGATCGGCGGCGCCAGCTGCGGGGAGAGCCCGGGCCCGGCGGGCTGCGCGTTCCCGGGCCCGTAGCCGGGGGCTACCGCGCCCGCAGGCATCTGCCCCGCAGGCATCTGATCCGGGGGGAACCCGCCAGCGGGCACCGGGTACGGCTCGGCGAGAGGAACGGACGCTCCCGGGGCAGCCGGAGCGCGCTCCACCGGCTGCCAGCCCTGGTCGGACGACGGGTCCCCCGGTCCTGCCAGGCGCGGTGTGTACTGGTCACCAGTGTTCTCCACGGTTCTCCTCGCCTCCGAGCGGGCGTCGACACCCCCACGACGGCCGGCGTACACCGGTCGTCCCAGGGGGCATCGACGCCTGGGGAGAATGCCTTGAGCCGATGAGGGGATCGTCTCCGCCGGGCGCGATCCCCTCATCGTGCGCAATCGCCGTCGTGATCACGACAGTAACCGCACACAAAGAGCCGTTCCGGGTGACGCTTCGAAGCGTCAGCGCAAAACCGGGTGGTCAGCTAAGGGTCGGCTGGGCCGCGTGGCGGCGGAAGAGCTCGGTCTCCCCGGCGGCGCGCATCGCCGCGAGGGGAGGACGTTCGCCCGTCATGAGGTGGACCTGCCCGAAGGCCTGGTGGACGAGCATGACGAACCCGCCGATCGCGGTGGCGCCGGTCCGCGCCCAGGCCTCCGCGAGCCCGGTCGGCCAGGGTTCGTAGACGACGTCGAGCAGCACGGGACGACGCTCGGCGGCCGCCGCGGCGACGCCGTCCGCGACGAGGTGGTCGGCACTGCCCGCCGGGAGGGTGGAGATCACCAGATCGGACCGCAGGACGCTGGAGATCATCGAGGCGGGTTCGAAGGGCGCGAGGCGCGGGCGGACACCGAGCCGGGCGGCCGCGGCCTGGAGGTCGACGGTCCGGGCGGCCGAACGGACGTGAACGATCGGTTCGGAGCATCCCAGCTCCGCGAGGGCGGCGACGGCCGACGCCGCCGTCGCGCCGCCGCCGAGGATCGTCGCGGAGGGCCCCGGAGCGCCGTCCTGCCGACGGGACACCCCGGCCTCGCCGAAGGCCTCGACGATGCCGTGGACGTCGGTGTTGAAGCCTTCGAGGCCGTCCGGCGCCACGAGGACGGTGTTGACGGCGCCGACGTCGCGGGCGAGGCGGCTCTCCCGCACGAGCATCGGGCGGACCGCCCGCTTCAGCGGCATCGTCAGCGACCAGCCCGCCCACCCGGTGCGGCCGTCCACCAGGAACCCGGGAAGACCCGTCTCGTCGACGTCGATCGCCTCGTAGGTCCACCCCGGCAGCCCGAGAGCCTCGTAGGCGGCGTTGTGCAGCACAGGCGAGAGGGAGTGGTCCACGGGGTGACCGATGACGGCCGCCCGGTGTCCGGCCCTCGGATAGCCCGGAACGTCGGAGATCATTTACCTGGGTTCGCCTTCTGCCACACCTCGTACTCGGCCTTGATCTTCGCGAACTCGGCCTCGGTCGTCGCGTACTTCGTCTGCCCGGTGTCCGGGTTGACGGCGACGAAGTACATCCACGACCCCTCCGAGGGGGCCTGGGCGGCCTGGATCGCCGCCTTGCCCGGATTCCCGATCGCCCCCACCGGCAGGCCGGGCACGATGTACGTGTTGTACGGAGAGGCGATCTTTGTGTCCTTCTCGGACGTGAAGACGGTGAACTTCTTCGTCGCGTAGTGGACCGTGGTGTCGAGCTCCAGCTTGCGCTTCTTCGCCAGGCGGTTGTGGAGCACCCGGGAGACCTTGGGGAAGTCCTCCGCCATGCCGGCCTCGGCCTGGATCAGGCTCGCCAGCACGATCACGTCGTGGCGGGAGGCCGCGGGCACGCCCGCCGCGTCGAGTTCCTGCACCGTGCGCCGGACCATCGCGCTGAGCAGCTCGGTCGCGGTCATGCCCGGCTCGATGTCGTACGTGGCCGGGAAGAGCCAGCCCTCGGGGTCGTTCTTGGCCTCCGCGGGAAGCCCGAGGGCGCCCGGTGACTTGAGGACCGCCTGGAGGTCGGCGATCGGGATCTTCGAGCCCGCCGCGACGAGCTTCGGGATGTCCGCGACCCGGACGCCTTCCTTCAAGGTGACCCGGTTGACCAGCTTGCTCGACGCGGTCAGGAGGGCCTCGACCGCCTGGGTGGAGGTCATCTCCTTCTTCATCGCGTACGTTCCCGGCTGAATCGTCGCACTGCGTGGATTCGCCTTATACGCTGTGACGAAGCCCTTCACCGTCAGGACGACGCCCTTCTCCTGGAGGAGATCGCCTATGGCCGCACCGGTCGCACCATCGGGAACCTTCACCTCGACGGACCCGGTCCCGGGCCCCGGGTAGTCACTGGGCTTGTTCATGGCGGCGATGAGCGGGCGGAGTCCCACCCAGGCCCCGCCGACGGCCCCCCCGATCACCACGAGGGTGAGCAAGAAGGTCACCCAGGTACGGCGACGGCGCTTCTTGCGTCGTTTCTCCTGGTTCCGGCGCGAGCGCCGCCCGGAACCGTGGACCGGCTGGCCGACGACATCAGCCAGGGAGAGTTCGTTCACAGCAGGCACGCCTCCCGATCTGGCTAATGCTGCGACGGTCTCTCCGGCGCCTCCTCCGGCTCGACGAGCGAACCGGGTTCCCGCCCCGATGCCCGCTCGACATCGAGGGCGGACTGCAGGATCACCACCGCCGCCGCCTGGTCGACAACGGGCCGGTGTCTGCGTCCCTTCAGTCCCGCATCGCGCAACGACCGTGAGGCGCTCACAGTGCTGAGTCGTTCGTCGACGACCCGTACCGGAACACCCCGCACCCGGCGTGCGATGGCGACAGCGTACTTGCGTGCTTGCACTGCTGCATCGCCCTCCCTGCCCGAGAGGCTCCGGGGCAGGCCGACAATCACCTCCAACGCATCCCATTCAGTCACCAACGCAGCGATTTGCGCAAGATCTTTCCGGTGACCGATGTCGCGCGTGAGGGTCGTCACAGGGACGGCGATCATGCCGGAGGGGTCGCTCCGGGCGACGCCGACCCGCACCGACCCGACGTCGACGCCGATACGGACCCCGAAACGCATGTCGGCTCCTCCCCCGCGGACGGCGCGTCAGCGCCCGGCGGTGACCCGTCGTCCGATCGCGTGCTCGACCTCGCGCAGCGCCTCCGGAAGCTTCGCCGCGTCGCTGCCGCCGCCCTGGGCGACGTCCGGCTTGCCGCCGCCGCCCCCACCGAGCACACGGGCAGCCTCGCGCACGAGGTCACCCGCGGCGACACCCCACCGGCGGGCCTCCTCGTTCGTCACGACGACGACGAGCGGCCGGCCCTTGGCCACCCCGCCGACGGCGACGACCGCGGGCCGCTCGCTCCCGAGACGGCCCCGCACGTCGAGGGCGAGCGAGCGCAGGTCGTCCGCCCCGGCGTCTCCGGCGACATGGGAGGCCAGGGCGACCCCGAAGACGTCGGTCGGGTTCTGCGCCACCGTCCCCGCGACGGCGAGGACCTGGCCGGACCGGAACGAGTCGATCTCCTTCTGGGCATCCTTCAGCTGGCTGACGAGCGCGGCGACACGGTCCGGGAGCTCCTCCGGGCGCACCTTGAGCGCGTCGGTCAGCTGGGCGAGCAGCACGTGCTCACGGGCGGCGAAGTCGTAGGCGTCGGCTCCGACGAGGGCCTCGACCCGGCGCACCCCCGACCCGATCGACCCCTCCCCGAGCAGTTTGACCATGCCCAGCTGCCCCGAGCGCAGCGCGTGCGTCCCGGCGCACAGCTCACGCGCCCAGTCCCCGACCGAGATCACACGGACCCGGTCGCCGTACTTCTCCCCGAACAGGGCCATCGCCCCGGAGGAGCGGGCCTGGTCCTGCGTCATGATCTCGGCGTGGACCTCGAGGTCCTCGGCGAGGAGCACGTTGACGCGCGCCTCGATGTCGCGCAGCGCGGACGGCGGGATCGCGCCCGCGGCGTGGAAGTCGAACCGGAACCGTCCGGGAGCGTTCTCCGACCCGGCCTGGGTCGCGGTCTCGCCGAGCGCCTCACGGATCGCCTTGTGGACCATGTGGGTCGCCGTGTGGGAACGGCTGATCGCCTTGCGGCGCTCGACGTCCACCAGCGCCTGGGCGACGGCCCCGGGCCGGATCTCGCCGGACACCACACGCGCCCGGTGCACGACGAGCCCGGTGATCGGAGACTGGACGTCGTCGACCTCGATCACCGCGCCGTCCAGCCGGATGCTCCCGGCGTCGGCGAGCTGCCCGCCACCCTCGGCGTAGAAGGGGGTGCGGTCCAGCACGATCTCGACGCTGTCGCCCTCGCCGGCGCTCGCCGTCTGCTCGCCGTCGACGAGCAGGCCCGCCACGCGCGCCTCGCTGACGATCTCGTCGTAGCCGGTGAACTCGACGGCGCGGCCCAGGGCGTCGGCGACCGACCGGTAGCCCGCGGTGCCCGCGTGCCCGGTCTTCTTCGCCTTCGCGTCGGCCTTCGCCCGGGTGCGCTGCTCGGTCATCAGGCGGCGGAACTCGCCCTCGTCGACCTTCAGGCCCTGTTCGGCGGCCATCTCCAGGGTGAGATCGATCGGGAAACCGAACGTGTCGTGCAGCTGGAACGCCCGCGCGCCCGCCAGCGTCGTCGAGCCCGCGGCCTTCGCGTCACTCACCGCGACGTCCAGGATCGTCGTCCCGGCGGCGAGCGTGCGGCCGAAGGCCTCCTCCTCCGCCTCGGCGATCTGGGCGATACGCGCGAAACCGCTCTCCAGCTCGGGGTAGGAGGCCTTCATCCGGTCCTTGGACACCGTGACGAGGTCGAGCAGGGTCGGGTCCTCGACGCCGAGCAGGCGCACCGCGCGCACCGCCCGGCGCAGGATCCGCCGCAGCACGTAGCCGCGGGCCTCGTTGGACGGCGTGACGCCGTCACCGATCAGCATCAGGCCGCTGCGCACGTGGTCGGCGACAACCCGCATCCGGACGTCGTCGGCGTGGTCGGCGCCGTAGCGGCGCCCGGAGATCTCCTGGATGCGCTCGATGACGGGGAAGACCTCGTCGATCTCGTACAGGTTGTCCTTGTCCTGCAGGAGGTAGGCGACCCTCTCCAGGCCCATGCCGGTGTCGATGTTCTTGTTCGGCAGGTCACCGGCGATGTCGAAATCCACCTTGCTGCGGACCTCGGACAGCTCCGACTGCATGAACACGAGGTTCCAGATCTCCAGGAACCTGTCCTCGTCGACGACGGGACCGCCGTCCGGGCCGTGGTCCGGCCCCCGGTCGATGTAGATCTCGCTGCACGGACCGCCCGGCCCGGGAACACCCATGCTCCAGTAGTTGTCCGCCAGGCCACGCCGCTGGATGCGCTCCTCCGGCAGACCCGCGATCCGGCGCCACAGCCGCGCCCCCTCGCGGTCGTCGGCGTAGACGGTCACCCAGACGCGGTCGGGGTCGAACCCGAGGCAGCCGTCCGCCTGCGAGCCGGTGACCAGCTCCCAGGCGTACCCGATCGCGCCTTCCTTGAAGTAGTCACCGAAGCTGAAGTTGCCGTTCATCTGGAAGAACGTGCCGTGCCGGGTCGTCTTGCCGACCTCGTCGATGTCGAGGGTGCGCACGCACTTCTGCACGCTCGTCGCCCGCTGGTAGGCGGGGGTCTCCTGGCCGAGGAAGTACGGCTTGAACGGCACCATGCCGGCGTTGACGAACAGCAGGGTGGGATCGTCGTAGAGCAGCGGGGCGCTGGGGACGACCGTGTGTCCGCGGCTTTCGAAGAAGCTGAGCCAACGGCGCCGGATCTCGGCCGTCTCCATGCGGGTGTCCTCTCGATGCTGCTTCTGGGCCCGTCACCCCGGGGCGGGTGCCCGTCGGTGTCCCGGGCCCGTTCGTGTCTCGTGCCATTCTCGCCCCAGTGACCCGGGGCACTGCCACCGGTTGTCCGGCGGGTCACTGGGCCCGCCGGGTGGACCGCCGCTCAGAGCCGGCGGGCGGCGGGGCGGTCGAGGAGGTCGCGGGCGGAGTCCGCGTCGAGGTCCCCGGCGTCCACGCCGAGCGCCACGCGCAGTTCCCGCTCGCGGTCGGCCATACCCTCGCGGACGGCGTCCGCGACGTCCCGCAGCCCGGCGGCGACCCCCGCGAGCGAACGGGAGATGCCTTCAGGGGTGTAGGCCTGGGCGGTGCGGTTGAGTTTGCGCACGACGAAGACCCCGGCCGTCGCGCCCAGCGTGGCCCAGAACAGTCGCCGCATCTCAGCCCCGCTTCCGGCCGGACGCGCGCCCGGCGACCGCCTGCCGCACGCCGTAGCTGAAGGCCGCGACCTTGATGATGGGCGAACCGAGCGTCGCCGCGAACAACGACGTCAGGGCCGACACGTTCGTCGACACCTGCGCCACGTTCGAGGTGATCGCGTCGACCTTGACGAGCTGCGCGTTCGTCGTCGACACCGTCGAGGTCACCTCGGTCAGGAGCGGCAGCGTCCCTTCCGAGATCCCGCGCACGGTCAGGCGTGTCTCGTCGAAGACCTTGCCGAGCTTCACCAGTGGGTACCCGAGCAAGGCCACGAGGACCAGGAACCCCACGGCGAAGATGAGCCCGACAGCGTCACCTACCGACATCGGTGGACGTCTCCCCTCCGTGCCGACGCTGATGCCCGGCACTCGCGAGATGCGACCTTACCGCGCCGAAGACCCCGTCTCCGCGCGATGGGACCATCGGAGCCGGACCCGGCCCGGCCCGTCGTTCCCTCAGCTCCTCCGGCAGCCCCCGCCGTCACCAGGACATCACGTCGTTAACATCCGTCGCGTGACGCATCAGCCGTATCCCCCGCAGTCCGATCCCCCGCAGCCGTACCCCCCGCAGTCCTATCCCCCGCAGCCGTACCCGCCACAGCCGTACCCACCGCAGCCATACCCAGCGCAACAGTTCGCCCCGGGGGGCTACCCGCCCGGCCAGTTCCCCTCTCCGGGCCAGGTCCCCGGGCCTGGCCCCTCCTCCCCCGGGGTCTGCGGCTACGCGATCGCCTCGCTCGTGTTCGGCATCCTCGGCGGCATGCTGTTCAGCTGCGTCTTCGGTGTCATGGCGCTGCGGCGGACGAAGAGCGGCGGCGAGCGCGGCCGGGGGATGGCGATCGCCGGGCTGGCGCTCTCCGGGGTCTGGGTCGTCGTGTGGACCGTTGTGTGCGTCCTCGCGATCGTCGGCGAGGCCACGCGCGACTCCGACGGCGCCGTCGCCCAGGCGGGGACGGTCTCCTCCGAGGCACTCGCGATCGGCGACTGCCTCAGCGAACTCACCGAGTCCGACGACGTGACGGACGTGCCTGCTGTGCCGTGCGGCCAACCGCACAAGGGGGAGGTGTTCGCGGTCATCCCGCTGTCGGGCAGCACCTGGCCCGGGGAGCAGCAGCTCCTGCGCACCGCGGAGGACAAGTGCGATAGGGCGCTGTACACCTACTCGCAGTCCGGGGTCGCTGACCCCTCGATCGAGATCTTCTTCTTCTATCCGACCCAGGATTCCTGGACCCAGCGCGACGACCGTTCGCTCGTCTGCGTCGCGACACCAGCGCAGGGAACGCTTACGGGGTCGATCAAGGACTGACCCCGCGGGGTCGACGGCGCAGGATCTCCCGCAGCTTCGCCAGGCGCGGCCCGAGATCCCGCTCGAACCCCCGGGCGGTGGGCCGGTAGTACTCGCTGCCGTCGACACCGTCCGGGGCGTACTGCTGCCCGACGACGCCCTGCGGGTCGTCGTGGGAGTACCGGTAGCCCGTGCCGTGGCCGAGCGTCCTCGCCCCCGCGTAGTGGCCGTCACGCAGGTGCGGCGGCACCGGGCCTCCCCGGCCGGCCCGCACGTCGGCCGTCGCGGCGGAGATGGCCAGGTACGAGGCGTTGGACTTCGGCGCGAGCGCCAGATGGACCACGGCCTGCGCGAGGATGATGCGCGCCTCGGGCATCCCGATCAGGGCGACGGCCTGGGCCGCCGCCACCGCGACCTGGAGGGCGCCCGGATCGGCCATCCCGACGTCCTCACTCGCGGAGATCATGAGGCGCCGGGCGACGAACCGCGGGTCCTCCCCCGCCTCGAGCATGCGCGCGAGGTAGTGCAGCGCGGCGTCGACGTCCGATCCCCGCACGGACTTGATGAGGGCGCTCGCCACGTCGTAGTGCTGGTCACCGGCGCGGTCGTACCGCACGGCCGCCCGGTCGACCGCGCGCTCGGCGACGGCGAGGGTGACGACGGGCCGGGCGTCCTCGCCGGCGTCCGTCTCGCTGTCCGTCCCCTTCGGGCCCGCATCGAGCACGGCCCCGGCGGCGGCCTCCAGAGCGGTGAGCGCGGCGCGGGCGTCGCCTCCGGCCAGGCGCACGAGGTGGTCCCGGGCGCCGGCGTCGAGGCGGACGGCGCCACCGAGGCCACGGGGGTCGGCGACCGCCCGGTCGATCAGTGTCCCGACGTCCTCGTCGGTCAGCGGGCGCAGGGTCAACAGCAGCGAGCGGGACAACAACGGCGACACGACGGAGAACGAGGGGTTCTCCGTCGTCGCCGCGACGAGGACGACCCAGCGGTTCTCGACGCCGGGCAGCAGGGCGTCCTGCTGGGCCTTGGTGAACCGGTGGATCTCGTCGAGGAAGAGGACCGTGTCACGGTCCTGCCGGTCGCGGAGGGTCCGGGCCTCCTCCATCACGCGCCGCACGTCACGCACGCCCGCCGTCACCGCGGACAGCTCGACGAACCGCCGTCCGGTCGCCCGCGACACGACGTGCGCCAGCGTGGTCTTCCCCGTGCCGGGTTGCCCCCAGAGGATGACGGACGCCGGTCCGGCCCGGCCTCCCGTGCCCTCGGCGAGGCGGCGCAACGGCGAGCCCGGGGTGAGCAGGTGGCCCTGTCCGACGAGCTCGCCGATCTCCCGCGGGCGCATGCGCACAGCCAGCGGCAGCGACGACGAGTCGCGCACGCCGGGCATCCCGCCCGGTGCGCGCGAGTCGTCGTCCGCGTCGTCAGACGAGAACAGGTCGCCGCTCACGCCCGTCACGCTAGACGAGGAGGCCGGTCACGGCCGCTGGGGTGGGGCGTCGACGCCCGTCTCCTTGCGCTGCTCGGCGGTGACCAGGCCGGGGGCGCCCGTCAGCGGGTCATAGCCGCCGCCGGACTTCGGGAAGGCGATGACGTCGCGGATCGACTCCGACCCGGACAGCAGCATGACGATGCGGTCCCAGCCGAACGCGATGCCGCCGTGCGGGGGCGCGCCGAACTTGAACGCCTCCAGGAACCAGCCGAACTTCTCGGCCGCCTCCGCCTCGCTGATCCCCATCATCGCGAACACGCGCTCCTGCACGTCGCGCCGGTGGATACGGATCGACCCGCCACCGATCTCGTTGCCGTTGCAGACGATGTCGTAGGCGTAGGCGAGCGCGCCCGCCGGGTCGGACTCGAACCGGTCGATCCACTCGGGCTTCGGGGAGGTGAAGGCGTGGTGGACGGCGGTCCACGCGCCGCCTCCGACCGCGACGTCCCCGCTGGCGACCGCCTTGGCGGACGGCTCGAACAGCGGCGCGTCGACGACCCACAGCAGCGACCAGGCGCTCTCGTCGATCAGCCCGCACCGCTTGGCGATCTCGTTCCGGACGGCGCCGAGCAGGGCCCGCGACGACGCGGCGGCACCGGCGGCGAAGAAGACGCAGTCCCCAGGTTCGGCGCCGGCGTGGGCGGCGATCCCGGCACGCTCGGTGTCGGAGAGGTTCTTCGCGACCGGTCCGGCGAGTTCGCCGTCCTCGCCGACGAGGATGTACGCAAGTCCTCGGGCGCCGCGCTGCTTGGCCCACTCCTGCCAGGCGTCGAGGGTCTTGCGGGGCTGCGAGGCGCCACCGGGCATGACGACGGCGCCGACGTAGTCGGCCTGGAACACGCGGAAGGAGGTGCCGGTGAAGAACTCGGCGCACTCGACGAGTTCGAGGCCGAAGCGCAGGTCCGGCTTGTCGGTGCCGAAGCGGCGCATCGCCTCGGCATACGTCATCCGCGGGATCGGCAGCTGGATCTCGTGGCCGATCAGCTTCCACAGGGCCGCCAGGATCTCCTCGGAGACGGCGATGATGTCGTCCTGGGTGACGAAGGACATCTCGACGTCGAGCTGGGTGAACTCCGGCTGGCGGTCGGCCCGGAAGTCCTCGTCGCGGTAGCAGCGGGCGATCTGGTAGTACCGCTCCATCCCCGCGACCATCAGCAACTGCTTGAACAGCTGGGGGCTCTGCGGCAGGGCGTACCAGGACCCGGGTGACAGGCGGGCGGGCACGAGGAAGTCCCGGGCGCCCTCGGGCGTGGAGTGGGTGAGGGTCGGGGTCTCGATCTCGACGAAGTCGTGGCGGCCGAGGACCTCGCGCGCGGCCTGGCTCACCCGGCTGCGCAGGCGCAGGGCGGCCGCCTGCGCGGGACGGCGCAGGTCGAGGTACCGGTACTTCAGCCGCGTCTCCTCACCCACGTCGACGCGCTCGTCGATCTGGAAGGGCAGGGGCGCGGATTCGCTGAGGACCTCGACGTCCTTGGCGACCACCTCGATCCCGCCGGTGACGAGGTCGGGGTTCTCGTTGCCCTCCGGGCGGAGAGTCACCTCGCCGGTGACGCGCAGGCAGTACTCGTTGCGCAGACCGTGCGCGACGGTCTCGTCGCGGACGACGACCTGTGCCACGCCCGAGGCATCCCTCAGATCGAGGAACGCCACCCCGCCGTGATCGCGCCGACGCGCCACCCACCCGGTGAGGGTGATGGTCTGTCCGACATGACCGGCACGCAGACTGCCGGCCTCGTGGGTGCGGAGCACGATGATCCTCTCGCGGCGGGACCCCCGACGGTCGGTGCGGGGGTCACGGTGGTCTGGACGGGGACGGCGGTGACACGGACTGTGACCGGCGCCGTCGACCCGGACAGATCCTACGCGCCGCGACCGCCCGCGACCGCACCGCCGGCCGGGACCCGGACGCCGTCCCCCACCCGTTCCGTCACGCCGTCTACCACCGCCCGTGGACGTGCGGGCGGACGCGCGCGTCGTAGACCGCCCGGACGGCGTCCAGCACCTCGGCGGGCAACGGCGCCAGTGCCGCCGCGGCGGCGTTGGCGCGAGCCTGCTCGGGAGTACGCGCACCGGGGATGACGACGGAGACCCCCGGCTGGTCGATGATCCAGCGCAGGGCGAGCGCGGCGGTCGTCACCCCGTCGGGGGCGAGGGCCGCCAGTTCGCGGGCGGCGGCGACCCCGACGCCGAAGGGGACGCCGGAGAAGGTCTCGCCGACGTCGAACGCCTCGCCGTGGCGGTTGTAGGTGCGGTGGTCGTCGGCGGCGAAGGTCGTCGTCTCGTCATACCGGCCCGACAGCAGGCCGCTGGCCAGCGGCACCCGGGCGATGACGCCGACGCCCGCCGCCCGCGCCGCGGGCAGCACCTGCTCGAGCGGCTTGAGGCGGAACGCGTTGAGGATGATCTGCACGGTCGCGACGTTCGGGCGGGCGATCGCCGTCAGCGCCTCCGCGCACGTCTCGACCGAGACGCCGTAGGCGGCCAGCACCCCTCGCGCGACCAGCGCGTCGAGGGCGTCGTACACCTCGTCGCTCGAGTAGACCTCGGTGGGCGGGCAGTGGAGCTGCACGAGGTCGAGCCGCTCGACGCCCAGGTTGGCACGGCTGCGGTCGATCCACGCCCCGAGGTGCTCGGGCGTGAACGACTCCGGCGCGAAGGGATCGGCCCGGCGTCCGCACTTGGTCGCGACGGTCACCCCGGCGTCCGGCCGTTCGGCGAGGAACCGGGCGATCAACCGCTCACTCCGGCCGTCGCCGTAGACGTCGGCGGTGTCGAGGAACGTCACCCCCGCGTCGACCGCCCCGTGGAGGACCCGCAGGGCGTCCTCGTCGGTGACGCGCCCCCAGTCACCCCCGAGCTGCCAGCAACCGAGCCCCACCACCGACACCTCGCGGCCGGTCCGT
Organism: Actinomycetota bacterium; assembly: GCA_030837345.1. Lineage (GTDB taxonomy): Bacteria > Actinomycetota > Actinomycetes > Actinomycetales > Kineosporiaceae > JAUPKQ01. The sequence goes on from JAUPKQ010000136.1 coordinate 19,908, forward strand.
CGAAACGTCCTCGTCTCCATGGGCCCACCCTACGAGCCGGGGAGGACGACGGGCTCAGGTCGGTCCGCCCGGCGGCCGATGACGGCGGAAAAGCTCCACCGGAGCCGCCCGGAGGTGACCGCAGTGCAGCCCTCGCCCCATCAGAACGCGCCCTTCGCGGACGAGACGCCTGACGATCTGTCGCGGGAGAGCCGTGCGCCAGGGCGATCAGCCCCGGGCGCCATACTGCCCGGCCGGCTCGCCGACCCCCTCCCGGCCTCCGTCGCGCAGCTGATGCTCGCCCGCGCCCGACGGCGCACCGCCCTTCCTGTCGACGTCATCAGCTTCGTCGCGGCCTGCCCGGCGTGCGGGCGTGACTGCGAATGGACCCAGACCCGACAGGAGACCCGCGTCCGCTCGACGACCGACTGCTCCTGCCGGATCGCGGGCGCCCGCCCCTGACGGTCAGCCCGCCACGACGCGGGGGTGCAGGTCCGGCGCGGGCGGCGTCCAGGCCGCGGGGTCGGCGGTGACCTGCTCGCCGGAGCGGATGTCCTTGACCTCGTGGGTCTCCCCGTCCCGGAGGAACCAGACGAAGGGGATTCCCCGCCGGTCGGCGTGGCGGATCTGCTTGCCGAACTTCGCCGCCGCGGGGGCGACCTCGGCCGGGATCCCGCGCGACCGCAGAGCCACCGCGACGGCGACGCTCGCCGGGCGGGAGTCCTCGTCGGAGACGGCGACGAGGACGGCCGTCGGGACGCTGCGGGTCGCCGTCAGCAGACCTCGGGACAGCAGGGGCGCCAGGGCCCTCGTCACGCCGAAGGAGATCCCGACGCCCGGGTAGGACGTCGATCCGTCACTCGCCAGCGAGTCGTAGCGGCCCCCGGAGCACACCGACCCCAGGTGCTCGAACCCGGCCATCCTCGTCTCGTAGACGGTGCCGGTGTAGTAGTCGAGGCCTCGGGCGATACGCAGGTCCGCGCTGACCGTGAAGCGCTCGCCGCGCAGTCCGGCGACGCCCTCGACCACCTGCACCAACTCGTCCAGGCCCTCCTCCAGCAGCGGGTCGCTGACCCCGAGGGCCATCACGCGGTCGGCGAAGGAGGCGTCGAAGGAGCTGATCTCCGCGAGCGCGAGGCAGCGGGACGCCTGGGCGTCGTCGAGCTTGGCCTCGGTCAGCAGCAGGTCGCGGACCGTCTCGGGCGGCAGTTTGTCGATCTTGTCGATCACCCGCATGACGGCGGCCGGGTCGTCCGCGCCGATCCCCCGGTAGAAGCCCTCGACGAGCTTGCGGTTGTTCACCTGCAACTGCAGCCGGGGAAGGGGCAGGGCCGCGAGGGCCTCGGCCATCACCTGGGCGACCTCGACGTCGTGGTGGAACGGCAGGTCACCGTTGCCGACGACGTCGACGTCCGCCTGGAGGAACTCCCGGTACCGGCCTTCCTGGGGTCGCTCGCCGCGCCAGACCTTCTGGATCTGGTAGCGGCGGAAGGGGAAGTGCAGTTTCGCGGAGTTCTCCAGGACGTACCGGGCGAACGGGACCGTCAGGTCGTAGTGCAGTCCGAACTGGCGTCCGGGGTCGTCGTCCGCGGTGGCGTGCAGACGGCGGAGGACGTAGACCTCCTTGTCGATCTCTCCCTTGCGCAGGAGCTCCTCCAGGGGCTCGACCGCGCGGGTCTCGACGGAGGCGAACCCCCACAGTTCGAAGGTGCGCCGGAAGGTGTCGAGGACGTGCTGCTCGACGATGCGCCCGGTGGGGGACCATTCCGGGAAACCCGAGAGCGGGGCGGGTCGTGCCATGTCCGAATCATCTCCTTGCGGGACGGGCAGGCGCGGCCCGGTGAAACGGCGTTCAGACGCCGCGGGCGGCCTGCGCGAGGTAGGGGTTGGTCGCCCGTTCGCGGGCGACGGTGGTCGAGGGACCGTGACCGGGCAGGACGACGACGTCGTCCGCGAGCGTGAGGACCTTCTCGCGCAGCGTCCGGAGCATCGCCTCCGGATCGCCACCGGGCAGGTCCGTGCGTCCGACGCTGCCGGCGAACAGGACGTCGCCCGTCAGGGCGGTCGCCGACCCCTCGGTGCCGTCGGGGGGCCCGGGGACCGTGAAGATCACCGAGCCCTCGGTATGACCTGGAGCGTGCGCGACCTGGAGCCGAAGGCCCGCGAGGGCCAGTTCCTGGCCGTCCACCAGGGACGAGACGTCGTCGGGCTCGCTCCAGGCGGCTTTCGGCCCGAACTGCTGTTCGAGCATCGCGACCAGGGCGGGATCGAGGGAGGCGAGCGGGTCCGCGAGCCGGTACGCGTCGTCCGGGTGGATGTACGCGCCCACGCCGTGGGCACCGCACACCGGCGTCACCGACCACACGTGGTCGACGTGGCCGTGGGTGAGCAGGACCGCCGCCGGGCGCAGGCGGTACCGCGCGAGCACCTCGGAGAGCTGGCCCATCACCTCGATGCCGGGATCGACGACCACGCACTCCTCGCCCGGAGCAGCGGCCAGGACGTAGCAATTGGTGTCGAAAGCAGCGGCAGGGAATCCTGTGACGAACACCGTGCGAGACTACCGACTCGCACCGCCATGCCACGCGGGGGTATCGGCGGTAACCGTGACGTGCGACGACGTCGCCGTAGACTGACCGCGGCCCGCCATGCCGGACCGTCACCGAGGAGGGGCAACCAGTGTCGCCCATCAGCCGTGAGCGCGATTACGCGCGACGCCGCTACGAGAAATGGCAGTCGAAGCAGGCCGAGAAGCAGGCCAAGCAACGCCGCCAGCGCCGGGTACTCATCATCTCGGCGTCCGCCGTCGCCGTCGTCCTGGTGATCGCCGGGGCGACCTTGTACCTGACGAAGGACGACGAAGGCTCGGCGAAGCCGGCATCGGCGTCCGCGTCGGCCTCGCCGTCGAGTTCGGCGTCCGCGGCGGCCTCGCCGTCCGCGTCGGCTGCGGCCTCGCCGTCCGCGTCGGCGGCCCCGAACCCCTGCCCGACGCCGACGGTCAAACCGCCCGCGACCCCGCAGAAGTTCGCCACGGCGCCGGACGCGTCGCAGGCACAGGGCAAGACGTGGACGATGACGTTCACGACGAGCTGCGGTGACGTCGTGGTCGCCCTGGACGGCGCCAAGGCCCCCAAGGCGGTGGCGAGCACGCTCTTCCTGTCCGAGAAGAAGTTCTGGGACGGCACCCCCTGCCACCGGCTGGGTTCCGAGGGCCTGGGCATGCTGCAGTGCGGCGACCCGACCGGCACCGGCCAGGGTGGCCCCGGCTACCAGTACGGCCCGGTCGAGAACGCCCCGGCGGACGGCGTCTACAAGGCGGGGACGGTCGCCATGGCGCGCACGTCCGACCCCAACTCGATGGGCAGCCAGTTCTTCATCGTCTTCAAGGACACCCAGCTGCCCACCGAGGGCGGCGGGTACACGGTCCTCGGCCAGGTGACCTCGGGCCTCGACGTGATCACCAAGATCGCCGCCGGTGGCGTGGGCACCCCCGGGCCTGACGGCAGCGGTCCCCCGGCGCGGCCGATCTCCATCGTCAGCACGAAGGTCGCCTCGGGGTAGGCCGCGGTCCGCGGGTGGCGGCCGCCCGCGAACCGGCCCGAAAGAACCGTCGTCACGAGTGCCGGCAACCTCCAGAATGGCGGCGGGACCAAGAGCGCACGAACAGCTGCGCCGACAGCGACGAGCAAGGATGCGTGGATCGTGACCGCTAAGCAGTGGGGCCGCGTTGACGCCGACGGCACCGTGTGGGTGCGGACCTCCTCCGGGGAGCGGGTCGTCGGGCAGTACCCGGGAGCGACCCCCGAGGAGGCCCTCGCCTACTTCGGCCGCAAGTACGACGATCTCGTCGCCCAGGTGACGTTGTTCGAGCAGCGCATCGCGGCCGGGCACGTGTCCCCGGCGGACACCGAGGCCGGGGTGCGGCGGCTGAGGGAGGCCATCGCCGACGCGAACGCCGTCGGGGACCTCGAGGTCCTCGCCGGCCGCGTCGAGGCCCTCGCTCCCCTCGCCCAGGCGCGGCGCGCCGAGGCTGAGGCCGCCAAGTCCGAGGCGAAGGCCAAGGCCCTCGCGCAGCGGGCGGCCCTGGTCGAGGAGGCCGAGACGATCGCCGCCGTCGACATCGAGCGGATCGCGTGGAAGACCTCCGGCGACCGTCTCCGGGACCTGTTCGACGAGTGGCGGCAGCTCCAGCGTGAGGCACGTCTCGACAAGCACACCGAGGACGACCTCTGGAAGCGCTTCAGCCACGCCCGCACGGCGTTCGACCGTAAACGGCGCCAGCACTTCGGAGCGCTCGACGAGCAGCGCGGTGCGGCCCGCGCCGTCAAGGAGCAGATCGTCGCCGAGGCCGAGCGGCTGGCCTCGTCGACGGACTGGGCCACGACCGCCGCGATCTTCCGCGACCTGATGAACCAGTGGAAGGCCGCCGGCCGGGCCGCCCGCAAGGACGACGACGCCCTGTGGACGCGGTTCCGGGCCGCGCAGGACGCCTTCTTCGCGGCCCGGACCGCGGTCTCCGCGTCGATGGACGCCGAGTTCCGCCAGAACCTCACCGCCAAGGAGGAGATCCTCGCCGCGGCGGAGGCCCTCCTGCCCGTCACCGACGTCCGGGCCGCCCGGGCCGCCCTGCGGGACATCCAGGACCGGTGGGAGGCCGCCGGACGGGTCCCCCGCGCCGATCTCGGCCGCGTCGAGGCCCGCCTCCGGGCCGTGGAACAGGCCGTGCGGGAGGCGGAGGAGGACCGCTGGGCCCGCACGAACCCCCAGGCCCGAGCCCGTGCCGAGGACGTCGTCCGCCAGCTGGAGTCCGGCATCGCCTCCTTGGAGGCCTCGCTGGACAAGGCCCGTGCCGCCGGTCGTGACCGGGCGGTCCGGGACACCGAGGCCGCCCTGGAGGCCCGCCGCGAGTGGCTGGTGCAGGCCTACAAGGCGCTCGAAGAGTTCGGGAGCTGAGCGCCGGGTCGTCCACAACCCCCGTCTCCCGTCCCGTCATCCACAGGCGGGCGGGACGACGTGGCGGATCCGGTCCCGTGGGACGACCGTGGAGCCATGATCTCCACGCACCTCCCCTTCCGGCTGGGCGGCGACCTGTCCGCCGACGACGCCCGCGAGGCCCAACGTCTGCTCGGGGAGCACCTGTTGGTCCCGCTCCTGCTCGACGTCGTGATCGCCGCGGACGCCGTCCTCGACCGTTCCCTGAGGGCGGCGGCCGTGGGCCTTCTCGTGACCACCCGGCTGAGCGCCGCCGGAGCGGTCATCGCCCAGGACGCCGCCGCCTGGGTGTGGGCCGCCGGGGCCTCCCCGCGCTACGTCGACGTCGTCATCCAGCCCGGCCGGATCCGCTCGCCCTCGCCGTACGTCGTCGTCCACGAACGGCGGATGACGCAGGGAGACGTCGTCGAGATCAGGGCCGGTGACGCTCCCCCGCTGGCGGTGACCACCCCCGCCCGCACCGCCGCCGACCTGCTGCGGTCCCTGCCCGAGCCGCTGGCTCTGGAGGCCGCGACCCGTCTGGCCTCTCGCACGGGGACGGATCCCGCGGCGATCGCGGCCTGTCTGGCGGCGATGCCGGGCGCCCGCGGGGTCGCGCGCGCCCGGGTGCTGCTGGCGCGCTGGCCGGGCGAGACCGACGGGGAGCTGGGACCGTCCGGCCCGGGCCCTAGTCCATGCGCTTTCCGGTGACCCGGTAGGCGTCGAAGACACCCTCGACACGCCGGACGGCGGCGATCACGTGGTCAAGGTGGGCGGGGTCGGCCATCTCGAACGTGAAGCGGGAGATGGCCACCCGGTCGCGGGACGTCGAGACGTTCGCGGCGAGGATGTTCACGTGGGTGTCCGAGAGGACGCGCGTCACATCGGCGAGCAGCCGGTTGCGGTCGAGGGCCTCGACCTGGATCTGAACGAGGAAGACGCTGCCGGCGCTCGGGGTCCACTCGACCTCGACGATCCGTTCCTTCTCCGTCTGGAGCCCGGCGACGTTGCCGCAGTCCGCCCGGTGGACCGACACTCCGGCGCCCCGCGTGACGAACCCGATGATCGGGTCCCCGGGGACGGGGGTGCAGCAGCGTGCCAGTTTCACCCAGATGTCGTCGACACCCTTGACGACCACGCCGGGATCACCCAGCCGCACCCGCCGGGCCCGCGTCGCCGTCGTCGCCTCGGCGAGGTCCTCCTCGGTGCCCTCCTCACCCCCCATCGCCTGCATGAGGCGCTGGACGACGGTCTGCGCGCTGACATGTCCCTCGCCGACCGCCGCGTACAGGGCCGACACGTCCGGGTAGCGCATCTCCGACGCGAGGACCACGAGCGACTCGTGGGTCATCAGGCGCTGGATCGGCAGGTGCTGCTTGCGCATCACCTTCGCGATCTGGTCCTTGCCCTGCTCGATGGCCTCCTCACGACGTTCCTTGGAGAACCATTGGCGGATCTTGTTGCGGGCCCGGGGACTCTGCACGAAGTGCAGCCAGTCCCGGCTGGGCCCGGCGCCCTCGGCCTTCGAGGTGAAGATCTCGACGACGTCGCCGTTGTCGAGGGGGCTCTCCAGCGGCACGAGCCGGCCGTTGACCCGCGCCCCCATACAGCGGTGCCCGACCTCGGTGTGCACCGTGTACGCGAAGTCGACCGGGGTCGACCCCGACGGCAGGGCGATGACGTCCCCCTTCGGGGTGAAGACGTACACCTCCTGGGCGTTGATCTCGAACCGCAACGACTCCAGGAACTCCCCGGGGTCCGCCGTCTCACGCTGCCAGTCGAGCAACTGCCGCACCCACGCGAGGTCCCCGCTGCCGCGGTCGAGCTCCTTGCCGGTGCGGGCGGGGTCGTCCTTGTACTTCCAGTGCGCCGCGACGCCGTACTCGGCCCGGCGGTGCATCTGGTGGGTGCGGATCTGGATCTCGACCGGCTTGCCCTCGGGGCCGATCACCGTCGTGTGCAGCGACTGGTACATGTTGAACTTGGGCATCGCGATGTAGTCCTTGAACCGCCCCGGCACGGGATTCCACCGTGCGTGCAGCGATCCGAGCACCGCGTAGCAGTCGCGGACAGTCTCGACGAGCACCCGCACCCCGACCAGGTCGTAGATGTCGGCGAAGTCCCGGCCTCGCACGATCATCTTCTGGTAGACGGAGTAGTAGTGCTTCGGGCGCCCGGTGACCGTCGCCTTGATCTTCCCCGCGCGCAGGTCGGCGGTCACCTGCTCACGGACCTGCGCCAGATAGTCCTCCCGGGCCGGGGCCCGTTCGGCGACGAGCCGGACGATCTCGTCGTAGACCTTGGGGAACAAGGTGGCGAAGGAGAGATCCTCCAGCTCCCACTTGATCGTGTTCATCCCGAGCCGGTGGGCCAGGGGCGCGTAGATCTCCAGTGTCTCGCGCGCCTTGCGTTCCGCCGACGCCGCGGGCACGTACCGCCAGGTCCGCGCGTTGTGGAGCCGGTCGGCGAGCTTGATCACCAGGACGCGGATGTCCTTGGACATCGCCACGACCATCTTGCGCACGGTCTCGGCCTGGGCCGCGTCGCCGTAGCTGACCTTGTCGAGTTTCGTCACGCCGTCGACGAGCATCGCGACCTCGGGGCCGAAATCCCGCTTGAGCACGTCCAGCGTGCAGTCGGTGTCCTCGACGGTGTCGTGCAGAAGCGCGGCTGCCAGGGTCGGCGGCGTCATCCCCAGTTCGGCGAGAATCGTCGCCACCGCCACCGGGTGGGTGATGTACGGGTCGCCACTCTTCCGCTTCTGCCCGGCGTGGGCCCGAGCCGCCATCTCGAACGCCTGCTCGACGACGGCGAGATCCGCCTTAGGGTGAGTGATCCTCACCGACCTGAGCAGGGGTTCCAGCAGCGGCGACGTCGTCCCGCCGCGGCTGGCCCCGAACCGGGCGATCCGGGACAGCACCCGGCTCGTCGCGGGCAGTCCCTCCGACGGGGAGGTCTGCCGGTGGCGAGGTTGTGTCGCCGGCGCCGGATCGACCAGGTCCGACGCTTCGGCGTCCGCCTCCGGTCCCGCCTCGACCGCGGCGACCGGGACGGCACCGTTCCCGTTGACCCGCGCGACCCCGGCCTCAAGCCCTAAGGCACCGGACTGGACAGCCCCCAGTGGCAGCGGAGCCGTGTCGACAGCGTCCGCTGCCTTGAGCTTGTCTTCCGCCACACGCCCTCCAGGGGGTCGAGCCAGGGGCTATGAGTGTACGACTCACAACGTCCGGCTGCGGCCCCGCCATCCCGGAGACGCTTCAGACGATGCTCAAGGCACGCAGAGGGCGTCCCTCGACCTTGGAACGGCCCGCAAGGGCGCTGAGCTCCATGAGGACGTCGAGACCGACGACCACCCCGCCGAGCTGTTCGACCAGGTCACACGCTGCCTCCGCCGTACCACCGGTCGCGAGGACGTCGTCCACGACGAGAACCCGCTGGCCCGCCGAGATGCCGTCGGCGTGCGCCTCGATCTCCGCGCTGCCGTACTCCAGTTCGTAGGCGGCACCGACGGTGACGTGCGGGAGCTTGCCCTGCTTGCGGAACGGCACGAACCCGGCCCCCAGGGCGATCGCGACCGGGGCCGCGAGGATGAATCCTCTCGCCTCGATCCCGACCACCACATCCACGGGCCCGCCGTTCGCGCCGTCCCGGTAGGGGGCCGCGAACGCCTCGACCACCGCCGCGAACGCCTCGGCATCCGCCAGCAGCGGGGTGATGTCCTTGAACAGCACCCCGGGCGTCGGATGGTCGGGAATGTCCCGCACCTGCGCCCGGATGATCTCCGAGACCCCGCTGCACTCCGTCATCGCCATACGATCTCTCCCCGCCGGTCCCCGCTCAGCGCCGACCGCCCTGACGGTTGTTCTTCCGGGCCGGGTTCGGCCCGCCGCGCCGCGGCTGCTGACGCTGGCCACCGGACTGCGCCCGGGTGCCGGACGACCCAGCGTCCTCAGCCACCGCCGACCCGTCCGGGCCGGGTTCGCCGGACCCCGTGGCACCGACAGGGGCGAGGACGCCGTCCTCTCCGTCGGCCGGCGCGGCGGTGTCGCGTCCCGCCGACGGGCGCCGTCCCTCCGACCGCTTGCGGAGGACACGCTCGGCCTGCGCGGCCATCTCAGGCTCACGTTCCCGCAGGTGCACGAGCATCGGCGTCGCGATGAAGATCGACGAATAGGTTCCGGCGGCGATCCCGACGAACAAGGCGAGGGACAGGTCCTTGAGCGTCCCCGCTCCGAGGATGAAGGCACCGATGAACAGGATCGAGGCGACCGGCAACAGGGCGACGACCGAGGTGTTGATCGACCGGATCAGGGTCTGGTTCACCGCGCGGTTCGCGGCCTCCCCATAGGTGCGTTTCACGTTCAGGTCGATGTGTTCGGTGTTCTCACGCACCTTGTCGAACACGACGACCGTGTCGTACAGCGAGTAGCCGAGGATCGTCAGGAAGCCGATCACCGAGGCCGGGGTGATCTCGAACCCGACGATCGCGTAGATGCCCACCGTCAGGATCAGGTCATGCACGAGCGCGAGCACGGCCGACGCCGCCATCTTCCAGGTGTGGAAGTACAGCGCGATGAGGATCGACACGGCGATCATGAAGACGATCAGGCCCTGGAGGGCCTTGTTCGACACGTCGTTACCCCAGGTGGGACCGACGGTGGACGTGGAGACGTCGTCCGGGCCCACGCCGTACGCCGTCGCGACGGCCGCCTGGACCTTGTCCGCCTCGTCGTCGCCGAGGGTGTTCGTCGTCACGCGGACGCCGTCGGTGCCGATCTTCGAGACCTTCACCTCGACCCCGGGGGCGACCTTGCGGACGGCGTCCGACCCGACGAGCTCGCTCTGGGTGTGGGCCTTCGCGATGCGGAACTCCGACCCGCCCTTGAACTCGAGCCCCAGGTTGAGACCCCGGATCCCCACCCCGACCACCGACAGCGCGATCCCGAGGACGGCGAGCAGGTACCAGAGGTTCCGGCGGCCGACGAAGTCGATCGAACGCTTCCCGGTGTACAGGTCGTTACCGAATTCGGCGTAGCTGGGCATCAGGAGTCCCTCCGGCTGGTGCTGTCGCCGTCAGCGGGGACTTCTCCCCCGGCGTCGAGTCCTCCGCCGCCCGGCGTGGATCCCGCGCCCTCCCGCCGCGCACGCTCGGCGGCGGCACGGCGCTCGGCGATGGTCGCGCCGGTACGGACGGGCCCGGTGGAGGCGGAGACGAAGGCGTCGTCCCCGTCAGCTCCGACGCTGACGCGCTCCGGTGCCGGTTCGGCCGGCGCGGACGACGACCGGTCGGCGCGCGAGGTGCGCCGCGGTTGCGTCCGGACGCCGGCGCGCCCGGTGTAGGTGACGGATCGGCCGAGGTGCGCCGCGTCGAACCCGGACAGCCGGTGCCCTCCGCCGAAGAACCGGGTGCGAGCGAGCAACCCCACGACCGGGTGGGTGAACAGGAAGACGACGAGGACGTCGACAAGCGTCGTCAGGCCGAGGGTGAAGGCAAAGCCCTGGACCCCGCCGACCGCGAGCAGCCACAGCACCATCGCCGCGAGGAAGTTCACCGCGTCGCTGATCAGGATCGTGCGCCGGGCCCGGATCCACGCCGACTCGACGGCGGCGATGAGCCCACGCCCGTCGCGGACCTCGTCACGGATGCGTTCGAAGTACACGATGAACGAGTCGGCGGTGATACCGATCGCCACGATCAGCCCGATGACACCGGGCAACGAGAGCCGGTAACCCACGCGCCATCCGAGCAGCACCACCATGCCGTAGGTGATGACGGCGGCGACGACGAGGCTGGAGATCGTGACGACGGCGAGTGCCCGGTACTGCAGCAGCGAGTACAACACGACCAGGCCCAGACCGATCAGCCCGGCGAGGAGACCTCGCTGCAGCTGCTCGCCACCGAGCGTCGCCGAGATGTTCTGCTCGGTCTGCTCCTTGAAGGAGATCGGCAGCGCGCCGAACTTCAGCTGGTTGGCGAGGCCCTGGGCCTCCGCCTGGTCGAAGTTGCCCGTGATCTCGGCCTGGCCGCCGGTGATCGCTTCGTTGGTGCGCGGGGCGGACACGACGAGACCGTCGAGGACGATCGCGAACTGGTTGCGCGGCTGCTCCAGCTTGGTCAGACGCTGGGTGACCTTGGCGAACTTCGCCGCGCCCTCGCTCTTGAACTCCATGTTGACCTGCCACGCGGTGCCGACGGCACCCTGCTGGTTCGTCTCCAGCCCGGCGGTGGCGCTCTTGATGTCCTTGCCGGTCACCTCGGCCGGGCCGAGGACGTACTTGGCGTCACCGTTCTTGCTGCACGTCACCAGCGGCTTGGTGAGGTCGTCGACCACCTGCCCGGTGAGGTTCTCCTTCTTCGTGCAGTCCAGCCCGGTGAACGTCGTGGCGATCGCCTGGTCGAGCCAGTTCGTGTCGCTGGCGTCAGTCGGTTTGGCGGCGGCGGGGGGGCCAGACGGCGAAGGCTTGGCGCCGGCCGACGGCGAGACCGCGGCGGAACCCGACGGCGAGGCCGCGACGGTGGCGGACGGCGAGGCGGCGCCGGTACCCGACGGAGCCGGGGAGGTCGCCGTGGCGAGGAGGGCGTTCGGCACGGCCATGCCGTTGGAGCTGGAGCTCGCCGAGGCGGTGGAGCTAGCCGAGGCGGTGGAGCTCGCCGACGGGGAGGAACTCGCCGAGGCGGTGGCCGACCCGGGTGCCTTGGCCGTCGCCGAGGAGTTGCCCGAGACGGTGGGCGATGACGTGCCCGTCGCGGAGGGCGTGGTCCCCGGGGACGGTGTCGCCGTCGGGGAGGGCTCCGGCGCCTTCTGCGTCGGCTGTTCGACGAGGACGGCGCGGAACTCCAGGGCCGCGGCACGCTTGACCGCGTCGCGGGTCGCCTCGTCGCTCTTGCCCGGCAGGGAGACGACGATGTTACGGCCGCCCTGTGTCGTGATCTCTGCCTCGGAGACGCCAGTGCCGTTGATGCGCTGCCGGATGATGTTGACGGCTTCGTCGAGGGTCTGCTGCGTGATGGTTCCCGACGTGCCCGGTTGCGGGACGGCGGTCAGCACGATCTCCGTGCCGCCCTCCAGGTCGAGGGCGAGCTTCGGCGTCCACTGGGCGCCGCTCCAGAGGACCCCGGCGCCGATCACGCCGAAGATGACCGCAACGATGCCGACCAGCACGCCGAGTGAACGTCCGGGTCGGGAACTGACCGATCGTGCCACGAGTTGGATCTCTTCTCTGTCCGGGCGCGGCCTGCCGGGCCGCGATCCTGCAGGTCCGGCCTGCTAGCCGCGGTCGGGTGAGGGGGCGTCCGGGGCCTGGCCGGGCCGCGATCCACCGTCCTTCCCCGGTGACTCCTCTGCTGTCTTGTCCCCCGCCGGGTGCCCGGTCGGCCCGGACGGCGGGGGGATGACCCGCGCGACCGCCCGCCGGTCCCAGCGGGAACGTTGTCCCGGGGCCGTTTCGAGCACGACGACGTCGTCCTCGATCGAGACGATGGTGGCGAACAGGCCCGAGGCGGTCATGATGTCGACGCCGGGGGCGAGGCCCGCCTGGATCTGCTGAACCTCCCGCCGCTGACGGCGGGTGCGGGTGAACATGACGAAGAGAAGAGCGGCCATCAGGACGAGCAGCATCACGCTCTCGGGTCGCACGACGGTCCTCCTCCTCGGCGTCTCCTCGACGGCACTGACGCGGAACGGTCAGGCCGCGATCGAACGGCGCGGCCTGGCGGTCGAACGACGTCCCACGGTATCCGGTTCCGTCGACCTCGGGCGGAGTCTAGGCGAGCGTCGTTCCGGCGAACAAAAGCGGCCCGAACGAACGAGGTGTCAAGACCCTCCGAAATCCCCACCGGCGATCTCCGCGGGATCGGTGAAGAGATCCACCCGGCCCGTCCCGGCCCCCGTCGGGGCGCGCAGGCCGAGGTGTTTCCACGTCGCCGGGGTCGCGACGCGTCCTCGGGGGGTACGGCCGACGAGACCCTCGCGCACGAGGAACGGCTCGGCGACCGTCTCGACCGTCTCGGGCTCCTCCCCCACGGCGACGGCGAGGGTGGACAACCCGACGGGGCCTCCGCCGAACCGGAGGCACAGAGCCTCCAGCACCGACCGGTCCAGCCGGTCGAGCCCTCGCTCGTCGACCGCGTAGACCTCCAGGGCGGCCCGTGCCGCCGAGGCGTCGAGCACGCCGTCGCCCCGCACCTGCGCCCAGTCACGGACCCGGCGCAGCAGACGGTTGGCGATGCGGGGCGTGCCCCGCGACCGGCGGGCGATCTCCTGACCGCTCTCGGGGGTGAGGCGCACGCCGAGAAGCCCCGCCGAACGACTCAGGATCCGTTCGAGCTCCTCGGGCTCGTAGAAGTCGAGATGGCCGGTGAACCCGAACCGGTCCCGCAAGGGGCCCGGCAGCATTCCGGCCCGCGTGGTGGCGCCGACGACCGTGAACGGGGGCAGGTCGAGAGGGATCGCCGTCGCCCCCGGACCCTTCCCGACGACGATGTCGACGCGAAAATCCTCCATCGCGACGTAGAGCATCTCCTCCGCGGGACGGGCCATCCGGTGGATCTCGTCGAGGAAGAGGACCTCCCCCCGCTCCAGGGACGACATCACGGCGGCGAGATCGCCCGCGTGCTGGATCGCCGGTCCGCTGGTGATCCGCAAGGAGGCACCCATCTCGTGGGCGACGATCATCGCGAGAGTCGTCTTGCCCAGGCCCGGAGGCCCCGACAGCAGGATGTGGTCGGGCGGATGGCCGCGTCGCCTGGCGGCCTCCAGAACGAGGGACAGCTGCTCACGGACGACGCGCTGGCCGACGAACTCGCCGAGGCGCCCCGGCCGCAACGCCGACTCGACCGCGCGGTCCTCGGCGTCCGCGGTGGCGTCGACCAGGGCCGCCGACTCGTCCGCCGCGCTCACCCGGCCCGCCCGAGGTGCCGCAGCGCCGCGCGGAGGATCGCCGGGACGTCACCGCCTTCCCCGCTGACGGCGTCGACGGCCTCACCCGCCTGCTTCGCCGACCACCCCAGCCCCACGAGGGCCTCGACGACCTGCTCGCGCCAGGCGGGGGACCCGCCGAGGGGCGGACGGTCCACCGGCGCGGACGACGGCGCGCCCAGACGGTCGGTCAGCTCCAGGACGATGCGCTGGGCTCCCTTGCGGCCGATGCCCGGAACCTTGACCAGCGCGGTGAGGTCCTGCCCCGCGACGGCGGCCCTCAGGCCGTCGGGCGTGTGCACCGCGAGCATCGCCAGGGCCAGGCGCGGCCCGATCCCGGAGGCGGTCTGGACCGTCTCGAAGACGTCACGCTCGTCGTCGTCGGCGAAGCCGAACAGCGTCAGGGAGTCCTCCCGGACGACGAGGGACGTGGCGAGCCTCGCCTCCTCGCCGGGCCGGAGGGCGGCGAGCGTGGCGGGTGTCGCCTGGACGAGCACCCCGACGCCCCCGACCTCGACCACCGCCGAATCCAGCCGTACCGCGAGCACCCGCCCACGTAGCGACGCGATCATCAGGACCTCCCCGCAGCCTCGCTCCGACAAACCCTCGCACGAACACCTGTACGAGACGCTAGCGGCCCCCACCGACAGGCTTCGCGCGACGCGCCGACTCCGCGGCCTCCGCCCACCGCCGCTGGGCGTCCGTCGGGCCGCCCGCGCCCGGTGCGGCCAGGGAGGCCGTCCCGTCACGCCAGATGTGGCAGATGGCGAGCGCGAGCGCGTCGGCCGCGTCGGCGGGACGCGGCGCCGCCGGCAGGCCAAGGATCCGGGTCACCATGGTCGTCACCTGGACCTTCCCCGCCCGGCCGTCACCCGTCACCGCGGCCTTCACCTCGCTCGGGGTGTGGACCGCCACCGGGATCTTGCGGACGGAGGCCGCGAGCACGGCGACCCCCGCGGCCTGGGCGGTGCCCATCACCGTGCGCACATTGCGCTGGCTGAACACTCGCTCCACGGCCAGGACGTCGGGGCGCACCTGGTCGATCCAGTCGCCGACGGCCTCGCTGATGCCCAGCAGCCGCGCCCCGAGGTCGTCCGTCGCGGGCGTGCGGATCACATCGACCGCGACGAACCGCACCCTGCGGCCCGGGGCGCTCTCGACGACCCCGAGCCCGCACCGCGTCAGGCCGGGGTCCACGCCGAGGACGCGCACGGGAGCGGCCTCAGCCCACCGCCTCCATCACCTCGTCGGACACGTCGAAGTTCGCGTAGACGTTCTGGACGTCGTCGCTGTCCTCAAGCGCGTCGATCAGCCTGAAAATCTTGCGGGCGCCCTCCTCGTCGAGCGGCACCTCGACGGAGGGGACGAACTGCGCCTCGGCGGAGTCGTAGTCGATCTTCGCGTCCTGGAGGGCCGTGCGGACCGCGACGAGGTCACCCGCCTCGCACACGACCTCGAAGGCGTCGTCGAGGTCGTTGACCTCCTCGGCGCCGGCCTCCAGCACCGCGAGCAGGACGTCGTCCTCGGTGAGCCCGTTCCTCGGGACGACGATCACGCCCTTGCGGGTGAACAGGTACGAGACGCTCCCCGGGTCGGCGAGTGTCCCGCCGTTGCGGGTCAGCGCGGTGCGCACCTCGGCGGCGGCGCGGTTGCGGTTGTCGGTCAGGCACTCGATCAGGACGGCGACGCCGTTGGGACCGTACCCCTCGTACGTGATCGTCTGGTACTCGGCGCCACCGGCCTCCGCCCCCGAGCCCCGCTTGACCGCACGGTCGATGTTGTCGTTGGGAACGGAGGACTTCTTCGCCTTCTGGATGGCGTCGTAGAGCGTGGGGTTGCCGCCGGGGTCACCGCCACCGGTGCGCGCGGCGACCTCGATGTTCTTGATCAGCTTCGCGAACATCTTGCCGCGCTTGGCGTCGACGACCGCCTTCTTGTGCTTCGTGGTGGCCCACTTGGAGTGGCCGGACATCACTAGCCTCCGTGCTCGGGCGGGCCCGGCTCATCGACGGCGCGCACCGAGGTCAGACTCTTGCGGCGCTGCGGACCATCTCGACGAAGAACCGATGCACGCGGATGTCCCCCGTGATCTCGGGGTGGAACGATGTCGCGAGCAGGTTCCCCTGCCGCACCGCGACGATCCTACCGGCGGCGGGACCCGCCCCGATCGACGCGAGGATCTCGACGCCGGGACCCGCTTCGTCGACCCACGGCGCCCGGATGAACACCGCCCGTACTCCCGGACCGTCGATGCCGGCGAACGAGAGGTCTTCCTCGAAGCTCTCCACCTGCCGGCCGAAGGCATTGCGCCGGACGGTGATGTCAATCCCGCCGAGGGTCAGCTGCCCCGCCGCGGCGTCGGTCAGACGGTCCGCCAGCAGGATCATGCCCGCGCAGGACCCGTACACGGGCATCCCGGACGCCACCCGTTCCCGCAGGGGATCACGGAGCCCGAAGGCCCGGGTGAGCTTGTCGATCGTCGTCGACTCCCCGCCCGGCAGGACGAGGGCGTCGACGGCGTCCAGTTCGTCCGGTCGCCGTACGGGCCGCGCGCCGGCACCGCACGCGGTGAGGGCAGTGAGGTGCTCGCGGACATCACCCTGCACGGCGAGGACGCCGACAACCGCTTCCGAGGTCACGCCGACCAGGGTACGAGGCGTCCTCGGCCCCGGCGCCCCAGGGGCGGCACCCGCCGGTCAGCTGGAGGCGCCGCGGACCAGACCGGGGGGGCTCGTGACGTCCATCTCGATCATCTGGGGGCGTTCGGCGTGGCCGGCGAGCCGCGCGACCCGCACGATCCGTTTGTCGTGCACGCGCTCCGCCTGGGCGACCGCGTCGTTGTGGAAGCGCCGGGCGAGCTGGACCCGCAGGCAGGCCTGGCCCAGCAGGTCGAGGACCTCGCTCGTCACGGGGTCGGCCCGCAGGGCCAGGACGTCGTCGGGGTCGCTGAAGGCCGCGTTCAGCGCCCGGGTCAGGTCGTTCTCGACCTCCTCGAGGACGGCGACGGACGGCGGGGAATCCTCGGCCGCCGCGAGGGACTCCGCCGCGGCCTCCGTCAGCAGCAGTCCGGTGGCGGGGTCGAGCACCGGCGCCGCCTCCAGGGCCGCGGCGGCCCGACGGGCCAGTTGCGCGTCGAGAGCCGCGCGGCTGGACTCGACGCGGTGGTGGAGGCGGTCGAGTCTGCTCGCGGAGTAGCTGAGGTACCAGCCGACGAGCACCAGGAACACCAGGACCATCGGCGCCCACGTCATGACGTCGCTCCCCAGGCCCGAGCGTGGCCCGGAGAACAGGCCCGCGGGGAGCCCGGACAGCACCGGTCCGGCGAGATCCAATCCCTCACCCCAGCCAGCGTGAGAGGAGGCCGCCGACCGCGGGATCCTCACCGACGCGGTCGGCCCCGAGCCGGACCGTCTCGTACACGGCGAAGACCTCTTCGGCCACGACGGACCAGTCGTAGCGCCGGACGCCAGCTGTCGCCCGGGTGACGTATCCCGCCCGCCGCTCCGGGTCACGGAGCAGGCCGACCAGCGCGGACGCCAGGCCCGCTGGGTCGCCGACGGGGAACAGGGCCCCCAGCTGCCCGCCGTCGAGCACGCGGCGGAAGGCCCCCAGGTCGCTCGCCAGCACGGGTGCCCCGGCGCTCATCGCCTCCACCAGCACGATCCCGAAGCTCTCCCCACCGATCTGCGGTGCGACGTAGACGTCGACCGACCGAAGGAGAGCCGCCTTGTCGTCGTCGTCCAGGGGCCCGAGCAGTTCGATCGCGGCCCGGGACGTCGCGTCGAGATCCCCCAGCGCGTCGTCGCCGTCCCCCCTGCCCAGCACGAGGAAACGGGCCCCGGGGAAGGCCTCCAAAACGTCGGGGACGGCGGCGGCCAGGACCGGCAGCCCCTTGCGGGGTTCGTCCATACGCCCGACGAAGGCGACCGTCGGCCGTTCCGTGGTGCCCTGCCACGTCGCCCGGGGGCTCGCCCCGGCGAACGAGTCGACGTACACCCCGTTCGGGACGACGACCGCGTCACCGCCGAAGTGGTCGACGACGGTCCGGCGCGCGTCCTCGCTCACGGCGATCCGCGCGGAGATCTTCTCCATGCTCGGGCGGAGCATCGGCTGGGCCGCGATCATGACACGCGACCGCGGGATCGAGCTGTGGAACGTCCCGACGATCGGACCCGTCGCCGCCCAGAGGGCCAGCACGGACACCGACGGCGTCAGCGGCTCATGGATGTGCAGGACGTCGAAGTCCCCCTCGGCCAGCCAGCGCCGGACCCGTCCGGCGGAGACTGGCCCGAACCGCAGGCGCGCCACCGAGCCGTTGAACTTCACCGGGACGGCGCGTCCCGCCGCGACGACGTACGGAGGGACGGGCGTGTCCTCGTCGGCGGGGGCGAGCACGCTGACGGAGTGTCCGGCGGCGAGGAGGTGCTCGGCCAGGTCCCGTACGTGGAACTGCACCCCCCCGGGGACGTCGAACGAGTAGGGGCAGACGATGCCGATGCGCATCCTCCGCGTCACCCTCCCGAGCCGGGCCGCGCCGCACGGTCGGGAGCCGCACGGTCGGGAGCCGCACGGTCGGGCGCCGAGGACGCGCCGTCCCGGTCCAGCAACTCGACCCAGTCCGCGACGAAGACCCGCTGGAGCATGTGCCAGTCCTCTGGATGGGCGCGGATGCCCTCGGCGAGGGCGTCGGCACAGGCCTGGGTCATGGTGGCGATCTGGTGCGCCCGGTCGCCGTCCTCCGGGGGGACGACCTCCGGGTGGAACCGCACGACGATCCCCCAACGGGCCGGGGACCCCGCCGGAAGACGTTCGTAGTGGATCGACACCGGGTACAGCGCGGCCCCAGTGACCAGGGCGAGCCCGGCGGGACCGGTCGCCATGCGGGCAGGCTCCCCGAAGAGGTCGACGGGGACCCCGGTCGCGGTGAGATCGCGATCCGCGAGCAGCGGCACGAAACCTCCCGTGCGCAGGACCCGCACGAGCGTGCCGAAGACCGCCGAGCCACCGAGAGGGAGGATCTCCATACCGAGTCTCTGGCGGAACTCCAGGAACCGCTGGAAGAGTTCCTCGGGCCGCAGGCGTTCCGCGACGGTGGTCACCCGGGCCATCGCGAGCGCCGACCAGGCCCCGGCGTGGTCCCAGTTGCCCGAGTGCGACAGGGCCATGACGACGCCCCGGCCCTGGGCGAGTTGGGCCCGCACGGGTTCGTCGTTCTCGGAACGGCAGGTCGCCAGGATGGTCGCCGACGTCCAGTCCTGAAGGCGGAAGGCGTCGCAGTAGTACCGCATGTACGAATGCATGCCCTTGCGCGACAACGCCTTGAGGCGCATCGGCGAGGCGTCGGGGACGATGCGGGAGAGGTTCGCCTCCAGTTGCCGGACTCCCCGTCCCTGGCGCAGCCAGGCGAATTCGGCGAGGAGGGAGAACAGCAGATACGCCGGGCGGGCCGGCAGGATGCGCACGAAACGCCATCCGGCGGAGAAGGCCGCGATGGCCAGGCCCTCACGCATCGGTGCCCCGGGACGACGAACCCGTCAACGAACCGGGACGCCCGGCGTCCGTCTCCTGCTGGTGGGCGCGAAGGACCTGCTCCCGCACGGTGAGCATCCGTTGCAGCACAGTGACCAGGCACGCGACGGCCAGCAGCGCCAGGACGACGCCGAGGACGACCGACGGCAGACCGAACAGGCCGACCAGACCGGTCGCGACGAGGACGACGAGGAGCCGGTCGGCGCGCTCGGCGATCCCCACGGCCGCGGTCATGCCCAGCCCCTCGGCGCGGGCCCGCGCGTAGGACACGATCTGCCCGAGGACCAGGCAGGCGAGCGCGAGACCGGCCATCAGGACGTCGTCGCCCTCACCGGCGTAGTAGAGGACCAGGCCGCCGAAGACCGCCGCGTCGCCGACCCGGTCGAGGGTCGAGTCGAGGAAGGCCCCCCAGGAACTCGCCCTGCCGGTCAGGCGGGCCATGATCCCGTCGAGGGTGTCGGACAGGACAAACGCCATGATCACTACAGTGCCCCAGAGCAATTCGCCCCGTGGGTAGAAGGCCAGCGCCCCGACGACGACGCCGAGGGTTCCGACGAGCGTGACGACGTCCGGACTGATCCGAAGCGCCACCAAGGCCCGGGCGACCGGGGTCAGGATCCGGGTGACGATGGCGCGCGCGAACCGGTTGAGCATGTTGTCCGTAGTGGCTGGGGCCCGCTCGGCGTGACGGGCACGGCGCGAGGGACCGGGCGGGCTGACTCTGTCCAGGCACTGTACCCGGGCCCGGCCCCTCGCCACCCGCAGACCGCGCCGACGGTCGTACCGATCACGCCGATGGTCACGCCGATGGTCACGCCGACAAACGTCCTCTTGCTCTTGCGGACGGCGCGGGTGGAGGTTTGACGGAGCAGGGTCGCCGCGCGGCCCTCCGCTCGGACGAGGAGGTCTGATGGCAGGCAACGTCAGGGCACGCGGGTCCGAAGTGACCCAGGTCACTCCGGACCGGATCAGAAATGTCGTGCTCATCGGGCACGCCGCGTCGGGAAAGACAACCTTGGTCGAAGCCCTCCTCGTCGCGACCGGCGCGATCGGACGTGCCGGCCGTGTCGAGGACGGAACGACGGTCAGCGACCACGAGGACGTCGAGCACAGGCTCGGCCGGTCGGTCGCCCTGAGCGTGGCCTCGACGACGCACGACGGAGTGAAGATCAATCTGGTGGACACCCCCGGGCACGCCGACTTCGTCGGTGAGGTCAGAGCGGGGCTCCGGGCGGCGGACGCCGCCCTTTTCGTCGTCTCGGCCGTGGACGGCGTCGACGGCATCACCCGCATGCTGTGGGAGGAGTGCGCCGGCGTCCAGATGCCCCGGGCCGTCGTCGTCACCCACCTCGACCAGCAGCGCGGCGACTTCGACGGCGCCCTGACGATCTGCCAGCGCGCGTTCGGGGACGGCGTGCAACCGCTGTTCCTGCCGCTGCTCGACGACACCGAGGTCCCGGCCGGGCTGATCGGCCTGCTCACGCAGCAGGTGTACGACCACTCCTCCGGCAGGACCGTCACCCGCGATCCCGGCCCCGAACACGTCGCGGCGATCGAGGCGCCCCGGACCTCCCTCATCGAGGGGATCATCCAGGAGTCCGAGGACGACACCCTCCTGGACCGCTGGCTGAACGGGGAGGACATCGCCGCCGAGACCCTCCTCACCGATCTCGAGACCGCCGTCGCCCGGGGATCCTTCCACCCGGTGCTCCCCGTCAACGCCCTGACCGGGCTCGGCACGCACCACCTGCTGGAGGTGATCCGGCGGGGCTTCCCGTCGCCCCTCGAGCACCCGCTGCCCGGGGTGTACACCCCCCACGGCGTCCCGAAGGAGCCCCTGACCTGCGACGCCTCGGGTCCGCTCGTCGCCGAGGTCGTCAAGACGACGTCCGACCCGTACGTGGGACGGCTCAGCATCATCCGGATCTTCTCCGGCGCCCTGGCCCCGGACGTCGCGGTGCACGTCTCCGGCCACTTCGAGCAGTTCGCCGGCCCCGGACGCGGCCACGACAGCCACGACGTCGACGAGAGGGTCGGCGCGGTGTCCTCCGTCCAGGGGGCCACCCTCACGCCTCTGGACCGTGGCACGGCGGGCGACATCGTCGCCGCGGCGCGCCTGGTGCGCGCGGAAACCGGTGACACCCTCTCGGACATCTCCTCGCCGGCTCTGATGGAACCGTGGACCATGCCCGAACCGCTGCTGCCGACGGCTGTCACCGCCCGGTCCAGCGTCGACGAGGACAAGCTCGCGCAGGGACTGGCCCGGCTCGTCGCGGAAGACCCCACCGTCCGGGTCGAGATGAACCCCGAGACCCACCAGATGGTGCTGTGGTCGATGGGCGAGGCTCATCTGGAGGTCCTGCTCGACAAGCTCCGGCGCCGGCACTCGATCGACATCGACACCGAACCGGTCAAGGTGTCCCTGCGCGAGACCATCGCCAAGAAGACCCTCGCGAAGGGCCGTCACGTCAAGCAGTCCGGCGGACACGGCCAGTACGCCGTGTGTGACGTCGAGGTCGAGCCTCTCCCGGAAGGGGCCGGTTTCGAGTTCGTCGACCGTGTCGTCGGCGGATCGGTGCCCCGCCAGTTCATCCCCAGCGTCGAGAAGGGCGTCCGCGCCCAGATGGAGAAGGGCGTCGCCGCCGGGTACCCGATGGTCGACCTGCGGGTGACCCTGGTGGGCGGCAAGGCGCACAGCGTCGACTCCTCCGACGCCGCGTTCCAGATGGCGGGGGCGCTCGCCCTCAAGGACGCGGCGGCCTCGGGCGGCGTCGCCATGCTGGAGCCGATCGACGAGGTCCATGTGACGGTGGACGACGAGTACGTCGGCAACGTCATGGGCGACCTGTCGTCACGACGGGGGCGCGTCACCGGGACCACGTCCGCCGGCAACGGCAGGACCGAGGTCTCCGCCGAGGTCCCTGAGCTCGAGCTCACCCGGTACGCCACCGACCTCAGGTCCCTCGCCCACGGGACCGGGATCTTCACCCGCCAGTACGCGAGGCACGCCCCGATGCCGCAGCACCAGGTCGAGAAGGTCCTGGCCGCCGAGGGAAGCTGACGGTCCTGTCCGCCTCGACGATCCTGTCCGCACGGGAACGACACTCTCGTGCCGCTGTCCGCGGGCGGGATCGTCGAGGTGTCAGCTCGGGCTCGGCCAGGCCTCCGAGAGCCGGGCCCTGGTGTCGGCGAGCAGCTCGGACAAGGCCTTCGTGCGTCCGATGACGGGCAGGAAGTTCGCGTCGCCACCCCACCGGGGCACGATGTGCTGGTGGAGGTGCGCCGCGATCCCGGCGCCGGCGACCGCGCCCTGGTTCATGCCCACGTTGAACCCCTGGCATCCCGAGACGGCCGCCAGGACCCGCATCGCGGTCTTCGTCAGATCCGCGATCTCGGCGGTCTCCTCGGCCGTGAGGTCGGGGTAGAGCGACACGTGCCGGTACGGGCACACCATCACGTGGCCCGTGTTGTAGGGGTAGAGGTTCATCACCACGAAAGCTGTTTCACCGCGGGCGACCACGAGCCCGGTGACGTCGTCCTTCGTGGGAGCCCGGCAGAAGGGGCACTGGAGGCCGGCCTGATCGTCCGCGGGCTTGTCCTCGCCCTGCAGATAGACCATGCGGTGAGGGGTCCACAATCGTTCGAACCCGTCGGAAGCACCTGACAACTCCCACGACGGCTGACCTTGCACGTCCGTCTCCACCGCCTCGTCGCCCACGGGAGGAGATCCTACGCGGCACGAAGAGCGCGCCTGTGGAGGCCCGGCGGGAGACCGGAAGGAACCGTGAGGACAACCGGCCGCCAGGCTCCAGAGCACGATCCGTCGTCAATTGTCCGGATAAATACTTCACCCGCAGAAATATGCATGGACAAAGGGATGACCGGGAAGACCGATCCAGGATGGTTATGGTGGGCGATACTGGGATCGAACCAGTGACCTCCTCGGTGTGAACGAGGCGCTCTCCCGCTGAGCTAATCGCCCGAGCACCAGTGACTCATCGCCACCCGTGCTGCGTGCGGCAATCCTAGCGAACGACGCCCCGGACGGACCAATCGGCTCGGCGCGCCCCTCTCGAACACCCGCTCTGAGGAACCCTGCAATCAGGGCATACCAGGATAATTCACCTACCATGCCCTCCTGGGGTCACCCAGGCATCTACCTCAGGTACTCCAGGAACGGCATCTCCCGCGGAAGGAACTCCAGGACGGGAGCGGGAAGGCCCTTCCAGAGGATCAGCCCCAGCACCACCGCGAGGACGAAAGCACCGGTCAGAAGCGACATCGAGACCCGGATCCACATCCGCTGACGCATCAACCAGTGCGTCCAGGCACGCACATGCCTGCGTCCGAAGTCCAGCAGACGTTGCGCCCAGTCGAATTCAGACGCAAGGATGGCCAGACCGACAAAGACGATGAGCCATCCCGGACCGGGCAAAGGAACGAGGACCAGGCCACCCACCGTGATGGACGCCCCCACGATCCCTACGAGCATCCGATACACGTGACGACTCCCCGGAGTCGCCCTGACCCTGTCCCTCCAGCGTGAGATCCACCGACGCCGATCCTCGACGGCCCTCTGACCTGCTTGTTCTTCGCCCACGTGCATCCCCTTGAGTGGTCATCGGTGATTCTCCGACACAACGGCCCGTTCTCCAGCCAGAATCACTCTTCAGATCCACCCTCTCAGCGGGTTTCGTCTCGCTGGGTACAGGGAATGATGGTCCCGAAGGCCATTCGGGTGGCCGCCGGTCGAGCGAGGGAGCAACATGCAGCCGCACGTGGACGTCGAGTCCTCGGTCCAGCTCCGACTGGTCGTCGCCGACGCCGACGCGGTGCCACTACCCGTCAGCCTCAGGTACAGCGCAGCCGACCCCTACGCGGTGCGTGCAGTGTTCTCCGGGGACGGCATGGAGGTCGAATGGGTGTTCGCCCGCGAACTCCTTCGGACGGGTCTGGGATCGCCGGTCGGTGACGGGGACGTCCATGTCTGGCCTTCCTGGGGTACCGGTCGGGAGCTCCTCATGATCTCCCTCACCTCGCCTGACGGACAGGCTGTGCTGGAGGCGAGCGCAGCCGACGTACGGTCCTTCCTCGACCGCACGGCGGCGGTCGTCCCGGACGGCGACGAGTCGGCCCATCTCGACCTCGACACCGCACTGGCGCGACTGCTGAGCTGAACGCTCCACCCCCTCCGGACGGTTCCAGGCCGTCCGGCTCCTGACCATCGACCGTTCAGCCCTGTCCTCCCCCCGGCCGTTCACCCCTGTCGCTCGTCCCCGTCGCTCGTCCCCGTCCTCTGCTCGAAGCCGGTCACGGATCTGTCCGTTCGCGACTCCTGCGGGCGAAAAGCTCCACAGCGGCGTTCCCGAGGGCGGTTCCGGGCACGGGGGCGCCGTCGAGCTCGGCGACATGCTGGACGTCGCGGGTCGAGCTGGTCAGCAGCACCTCAGGCGCCTGGGCGAGCTCACGCGGCGTGACGTCATCCTCGGTGACGGGCAGGCCGTCGGCCGCCGCCCACTCGAGGAACAATTCGCGAGTGATCCCCGCCAGACACCCCGACCGAAGCGGCGGGGTGACCAGAACGCCGTCCCGCTCGACGAACACATTGCTCCCGGTGCCCTCACACACCAGCCCCCGGGTGTTGGTCAGCAGGGCCTCGTGCGCTCCCCTGTCGTGCGCCTCCGCGAGGGCCACGACGTTCTCGGCATAGGACGTCGTCTTGGCTCCGGCCACGGCTGAGCACTCGTTGCGGGTCCAGGGGACGGTGACGACGGCGATCCGCTCCGGCCAGGGAGAAGACGGGCTCACCGCCAGGATCAGGGTGGGATCGGCCTCGTCACGGCCGGAGCCCAACGGGCCGGGGCCGCCGGTCAGCGTCAGGCGGAGCCGTCCGAGATCCACCGGACCGGCGGCGTCCATCAGGTCCACGACCGCCGTCCGCAACGCTTGCTCCGCCGGGCACACGAGCCGGAGCACGGCCGCCGAGCGGGCGAGACGCCCCAGATGACGCCCGAGGGCGAAGACCTCACCACCGACGACCTTGCACGTCTCAAACACACCATCACCCACAGTGAAACCGTGGTCCATCACTGTGATCATCGCATCGTCCGCCGGCAACACCTTGCCGTCGGCCCACACCGTCACACCGTCCGCGGCCATCTCAGCTCCTCGTCCCACTCGCCCGGATCACTTGTCCCCATCCTCACCCGGCGGCCCCTCTCCCCCGGATGCCGCGCCCTCCCCGTGCGACTCCCCCCGGGCACGCCGGCCCGCCCTGTCCCCGCTGCGAGACAACCCCGCAGGCAGGCCCGTCCCGGACCCGGCTCCACCACGAGCGAAGTGCTGATCGACACCTGGGAAACCTATCGACGCGCCCCGAAGATCGCTCGACACACCGGTCCCCGGGGGAGCCGGTTGGACGCTGCGCGGGCACGTCGGCTAATGTTCACAACGCAGCCGGACGGGAAAGCCGCCCAGGTCGCGCGGACGTGGCTCAGTTGGTAGAGCATCACCTTGCCAAGGTGAGGGTCGCGGGTTCGAATCCCGTCGTCCGCTCGGAGGCCACCCAGCCTCACGGTGGATCTTCATGGTGGAGTGGCCGAGAGGCGAGGCAACGGCCTGCAAAGCCGTGTACACGGGTTCAAATCCCGTCTCCACCTCACGTCGGTTGCACCTCCGTGCATCCGGACGGGCGATTAGCTCAGTGGGAGAGCGCTTCCTTGACACGGAAGAGGCCACTGGTTCAATCCCAGTATCGCCCACCACGAAGTACCAGGTAGAAGGCCGGTTCCTTGAGTTAAGGAACCGGCCTTCGGCGTGTTGAGTGACTAACTGCGTGACTACCGCTCCTGGGCCTCCTCCCGGCCCGCCGTGCGGGATCTCACCGTCTTGAAGATCCCGTCCATGGCGACCGCGCCGGTCTGGATCACAGGGCGGATCTGCTTGCGGTAGACGGTCTCGGTGACTGTTGTGTTCTTGTGACCGACGAGACGGGAGATCTCCTCCAGGGGGACACCGCTGTCGGACAGCAGCGAGACAAAGCTGTGCCGCAGCTCTCGCGGCGTCCACTCGGCCGGGTCGATCCCCGAGGCTCCTTTGAGCGCCGTCCGGAAGTCGCGCCGGACGTGCGAGGCGTCCATCGGGGTACCGACCCGGGACGGGAAGACGAGCCCGTGATCGTGCCACTTCTCCCCCGCCTGCCGTCGTTCCGTGATCTGCTCGTGCCGGTGCTCCAGGAGCGCGAGGACGCACCGCTCGGGAAGGGCGAGCGTGCGACGGGACTTCCGGGTCTTGGTGTCCCCGCCGACACGGACCGATCGCCAGACGGCGAGGTGCGGCGGGATCGGCGGGTCGGCGTCCGGGGCGCCGACGAGGTCGACGTGGTCCCAGGTCAGGGCGCGCAGTTCCTCGGTCCGGGCCCCGGTGAGCAGCGAGACGACGATGTAGGCGTGCATCCGGGACTTCTCGACGGTCACCAGCACGGCACGCGCCTGCGCGAGGGTGAGGGCCTTCGACGGACGACCGGGGCGGCCCTGCGGGACGGCGCACAGTTCGACGACGTTCCGTTTGATCCTGTCCCGGGCCATCGCCCGCTTGACCGCCCGGTTGAGGCAGGACCGCAGGCGCTCCAGGGTCCCCGTGCTGAGAATGGTCGCCTTCTCGGCGAGCCACCTGTCGACGTCCTCGGCGGACAGGTCCCGCAGCTTGCGCGCTCCCAGGGCGGGGATGACGTGGACCCGGCAGAGGGAACGGTTCCTGTCGGCCGTGGCCCCGTCCTTGTGCCTCTGGCCGTAGTCGAGCCAGTCGTTCACGGCCTGTTCCACCGTGTAGTCCGTCGGCGCGATCGCGAGGCCATCTTCGTAGTCGCGGATGATCGCCTTGAGCTTGGTCTTGGCTTCGGTCTTGGTCCGGCCGCTGCCACGCTTGACGATCCGCTTGCCCGCCGGGTCGTAGCCGAGGCTCGCCGTGGCGATCCACCGCTTGCGGGCTTCGTCCCAGTGCAGGCCGCCGTCTCCCCTGCTGCGCCGCGTGGCCATCAGGCGGCCTCCCTCTCCAGCAGGGCGAGGTACTCGGCGACAGCGGACGCCGGGATCAGCCTCGCGCGCCCCTGCTTGACCGAGCGCAACCGCCCCGTGCGGAGCAGGTCGAAGATCACGGTCCGGCTGAGATTGAGGATCTGGGTCAGGTCACACACCCGGTACAGCACCGGTTCGTTCTTCATCGCGTCTCCCCCTACGCCGCGTAGTGCTCGGTGGTGATTGCCGGATCCGCGTACTCGCCCGGTGCTCGACCGCCCGATGCGGCGATGACGTAGGCGATCAAGGCGGATTGCGGGATGCGGACGCCGTCGCCGTCCGTGACGTACTCAAGACGCCCCTCGGCGACGAGCCGGAGAGGCAGGCCCGGTCCGGTGCCGAGCAGCTCGGCGGCTTCGTCGATGGTGAGTAGTGGATCGTGCAGGCTGGTCATGGTTGTCCCCCTGGTCAGGCGGCCGTTCCGCCCTCGGTCTGGTCCTGGTGTCCGTTCTGTGCGGCAGAAGCCCCCGGGCTGTCCCGGGCCGCGCGGTACTGGGTTCGTCGTCGGTGGGCCTCGGCGATGGCGCGTAGAAGTCGGTGGTGTCTCGGTGGGACGTCGGGATCGGTGGGTTTGGCCAGCTCCCACGAGAGCGCCCCGGGCCGGGTTGCCGAATCGTGCGCGTCGTCGGGGGTGATCCCGGCGGCTTCGAGGACGGCGCGCACGTGGTCGCGCCGGTCGTGGCGGTGGTCGCGCAGGTCCTTCGCCGTCCACTTCCGGCTGACGAGAACGCGGCGTCCGCCGTAGCCGAGGTGACTGGGACGGTGGGCTTTCGCGCGGCAGCAGCCCGACCGCATCCCGGACCGGGGGTTCTTGGGCTGGATGCCGTACTGCAGCCAGTTCGCGCACTGCGGGGAGCACGGTTCGTACCGCAGTTCCTCGACCAGTCGAGCCAGGTGATCGGCCCTCCGGGTCGACGCCGCACGTCTGCCCGAGGCTCCGCCGTCCCGGTGATCGTCGTCGTCCTGGTCGGCGTCGTCGTCCTGGTCGGCGTCGTCGTCCTGGTCGGCGTCGTTGAGGTCGTCGCCGAGGTCTTTGACGAGGTACTTGACCAGGTAGCCGATCGCGCGTTCCGCCTCGGGAGACCCGGCGAGGACGCCCTTGACGTCCAGTTGGGTCCCGAACCGGACCGTATGCCGGGGCTGATCGTCGTCCCCGATGCTGTCGAGAGCTTCCTCCCAGGTCAGGAGGGGCTCACCCGTTCGAGGGTCCTGGTAGCCGGCGGTCTGCTCATCCCAGGTGGGTAGGTGTTGCCCGCCGTAGATCACGGTGTCCGTCGAGGGCCACCACACGTTGACGTAGGTGGCCGCCGTCAGCTCCCGGACCAGGGCCCGGGGCAGGGTGCCGCGGATCGCGTAGTGCGCGTGCGGAGCGCCCCGTCGCTGGGGTTCGACGGCCGCGAAGTACTGCACGTCATAGCCCGCGACCCGGCGCAGGTTCTGATGCCATCGATCC
>JAUPKQ010000137.1 GCA_030837345.1 Actinomycetota bacterium
CTCCTGCCCGGCGAGTCGTGCGGTCAGCTCGGAGGCGGGGACGTCCACCCCGGTGAGGGTCGCCGACTCCGCAGGGCCCCTCCCGAGCGCCACATCCGCCGCTGTGTGCGTGGCGTCGGGGTCGGCTGATGTGGCGTAGGGGCCGGGCAACAGCACGATGCGCAGGTGGTACGGGACGAAGAGGACGGCGTCGCCGGGCCGGGCCTCGCTCGTGATGGTTCTCGTGAGGCCCCGCACGTCCTCGGCATGACCGGATGCCGGGTCCCGGTAGCCGCACTGGGCGGGCCATCCGTGGACGGCGAGGGTGGCGACCGGAACGATCACCAGGAGGGCGGTGATCCCTCCCCGGAGCCGCGTCGTGAGCCGTGCGGGCAGGCCCGACGGGAGCCGTGCGGGCAGGCCCGACGTGAACAGTGGCTCCGGCGAGGCGAGGGCGGCGATCGCGAGCGCCGTGCCGGGGAGCGCGGCCACGGTGTACCTGCCGTCGAACATCGGGTGCGCCTGCGAGACCAGCCACAGAAGCACCGGAGGCAGGAGCCCCCAGGCCACGCCCAGGATGACGGCGGGCCGGTGTCCGACGGCGGCGGCCGCGACGAGGAACATCGCGGGCAGGAGCAGGCCGCCGAAGGGGGCGGACAGAACGTTGCCGAGGTCGTCCGGGTCCGGTCTGGTGAGCCAGCCGACCTGGCCGCTCTGCCGCGAGGTGGCGAGGAGGAAGGGAACGAGGATCGCTGTGGCCGTTCCGGTGGCGGTGAACCAGGCGCGAAGGTGGGGACGGCGCGCCGCGAGCACGAACACGACGTGTCCGGCGAGTACCAGCAGGGCGAGGACGTTGACGGCGCCCGTCGCGACGACGGCCGCCGCGTACCAGGCCCAGGCCGGGGCCGGGGTCTGACGGCGTTGATCGGGAGGAGCGTCGGTGGGTTCGGGGAGGTCCCGGGAAGTGCTCGTCGCGATCACCAGTCGCCAGGCCGCGACCGTCGCGACGAGGGCGGCGAGCGCGTAGGGCCGGGCCTCCTGCCCGTAGCGGGAGGTCAGCGGGGCGACGGCGAGCAGGAGACCGGCGGTGAGGCCCACGGGTACCGACCCCAGACGCCTCCCGATGGCGACGAGCACGGACGCGGTGACGGCCATCGCCAGCACCGAGACGGCCCGGAGCGCCGTGATCGAGTCGTTGACCGAGAGGACGGTGTGTGCGAGGAGGTAGTACGGCAGGTGGACGAGGTCGACGGTCCGGACGAGCGCCCAGAGGTCCGTGAGGTCCCGTCCGGCGGCCAGCCTGGTCGCGAGCTCGTCGCGCCACGGGCTGACGGTGGTCACGCCGGTGGAGGTGATGGCGATCGTGACGGCGGCGGCGGTGAACTCGGGGAGCCTGCCGGGACGTGATCGGGCGGGAAGGGACACCCTCAGCCGCCGGCGAACGGAGGCAGGACGTCGACGCGCGCGCCGTCGTCCAGGGTCCGTTCACCGGTCGCGGTCACCTCGTTCACGATGAACGAGCAGGCGGCGAGGATCCTGGCGAGGCCTGCGCCGTGGCGCGCGGTGACCTCGTCGAGGAGCGTCGCGAGGGTGAGCGGGGGCGGGACCATGAGGGTGATCTGTTCCTCGTCCGTCCCGGCCTCGGCTGCGGCACCGGCGAAGTACCGCACCGACACCGTCACCTCCGGCCACCCCGGATGTCGAATGATCGCCACGTCACCCACCGATCGCGCTCATCGGCCGGTCGGGTCGCAGGAACGACGGATCGTCGATCCCGTGACCGGCCTCCTTCCGCCACATCGCGGCCCGCCAGGCTCCGGCGATCTCGCCGTCGCTCGCGCCACCGCGCAGGAGCGAGCGTAGATCGGTCTCCCGGCAGGTGAAGAGGCAGTCCCTCACCTGGCCGTCGGCGGTGAGACGGGTGCGGTCGCAACCACCGCAGAACGGACGGGTGACCGACCCGATGATGCCGACCGTGCCGGGGACGCCGTCCGGCGTCGTCGCTCCGCCGGTCACCAGCCAGGTCTCGGCGGGAGCGGCCCCTCGTGTCGCGGGGTGCGTGGGGGTGAGGGTGAGCCCGGTCCGGAGCGAGGTGAGGATCTCGGCGGCGGTCACCATGCTCTCCCGGTCCCAGCTGCCCTGGGGGTCGAGCGGCATCTGCTCGATGAACCGTGGCCGGTAGCCCTTCGCGAGGGCCCACCGCACCAGGGGGACCGCCTCGTCGTCGTTGACCCCGCGCAGCAGCACGGAATTGACCTTCACGGGTGCGAGGCCCGCCTCCGCCGCCGCCTCAAGTCCGGTGATGACGTCGTCCCAACGGTCGCGGAGGGTGATCCGGGCGAAGCGGGCGCGGTCGAGGGAGTCGAGGGAGACGTTGATCCGGCGGAGCCCGGCGGCCGCGAGCCCGGCCGCACGACGGTCGAGACCGAGGGCGTTCGTGGTGAGGCTCAGGTCGGGGGCGCGTCCGGACGCCGTCCGCAGGGCCGTCGTCGCGGCGACGATCCGCTCCAGGCCGCGACGGAGCAGCGGCTCGCCACCGGTGAAGCGGACCTCCTCGATCCCCAGGTCCCGCACCGCGATCGTGATCAGCCGGATGACCTCCTCGTCGTCGAGGATCCGGTCGCCGGGCAGCGGGTCCAGGCCCTCGGCCGGCATGCAGTAGGTGCAGCGCAGACCGCACCGATCGGTGAGGCTCACCCTCAGATCGGTGGCGACGCGCCCGAACCGGTCCAGCAGCCGGTCCGTGTCCGGACCCGGGCCCGAGGAAAGACCGGGACCCGGGGAAGGACCAGGACCCGCCGTCCGCCGGGACGGCATACCGGGCAGGACGCGGGTCATCCGGTCAGGGTAACCACGGCCCCGTGGCGCCGCCGCACCTCATGCCTCTTCGTTGATGATCGGAATCACTCGCCCAGAGGGTGTCCGCATTGGGGCAAAATCCCGGCGAGTCCGGAAATGTCGCTGGAACGGCGGGGGAGAGACACACTCAACGTGCGGTCTCCCTGGGAAATGTGGGCAGGTGGGAGCGCTTTCTCTGGCAGCATGCGGCACGTGACTGCCGCTGGGCGAGGTGCGCCGGATCTGTCCGGCCTGCCTGCGGGTTTCCTCTGGGGCGCCGGGACCTCGTCCTTCCAGGTCGAGGGCAGGGCGGGCCAGCGGGGCCGATCGATCTGGGACCGCTTCTGCGAGGAGCCGGGGCGCATCGTCGACGGTTCGGACGCGCTGGTGGCCTGCGACCACGTGAAGCGGTACCGCCGGGACGTCGAGGCGATGGCGGACCTCGGCCTGGACGCCTACCGGTTCTCGATCTCCTGGCCGAGGGTGTTGCCGGGCGGCCGGGGCATGGTCTCCCCCGCGGGTCTCTCGTTCTACGACAGGCTCGTCGACGCCCTCCTCGAAGCCGGGATCGCTCCCTGGGCCACCCTGTACCACTGGGATCTGCCCGAGGGGCTCCAGGACGCCGGGGGATGGACGCTCCGGGGGCTCGCCGACGCGTTCACCGACTACGCCGTCACGGTCCATTCGGCCCTCGGAGACCGTGTCCTGCACTGGGCGACCCTCGACGACCCGTGGTCCGCGGCTTGGCGCGGCTACGGCAGCGGAACCCACGCGCCCGGGATCGCCGACCACGAACTCGCCGCCCGCGCGTCCCACCACCTACTTCTCGCCCATGGCAGGGCCGTGGCGGCGATGCGGGCCCAGGCCCCGGCCGACCACCGGTTCGGGATCATGCTCAACGTCGCTCAGGTCGTGCCGGACCCCCGGCTGCCGGACGCCGTCACGGCCCGGCTGGAACCTTCGGCCCGCCGGATCGACGCGATCCAGAACCGCTGGTGGCTCGACGCCCTGCTGACCGGGGGATACCCCGACGACGGCTACGACCTGCTCGAGCCTTACCTCGGCGGCGTGGTGACCGCCGAGGACCTCGCCGAGATCTGCGTGCCGCTCGACTACCTCGGCATCGACTACTTCGGTGACCGGATGATCGCTCCCGCGGAGGAGCCCGGCCCGGACGACGAGGGCGAGCATCCCGGCGTCGGCGACGTCCGTCCGGCCGACCCGATGCCGGAGGCGACGTCGACGGGCAGTCCGGTCACCCCCGGCGGCCTGCACCGGACCCTCGTGCGGCTGACCGAGGAGTACCCGGGCTGCCCGCCTCTGGTCGTCGCCGCGAACGGCTCGGCCTGGCCGGACCCGCCCGAGGCACTCGCCGCGGACGGCCCGGTCCCGGACCCCGCCCGGACGGACTACCTCCACGCCCATCTGGAGGCGGTGGTGGAAGCGGTGAAGGACGGCGCCGACGTGCGCGGCTACTTCGTCTGGTCGCTCCTGGACAGCTTCGAGTGGGCCCACGGATACTCCCAGCGGTTCGGCCTCCTGCGGGTCGACCACGCGACCCTGGAGCGCCGGGCCCGAGCGAGTTTCCGCGCCTACCGGGCCCTGATCGCGGGTACCCGCGACCAGGACCGCGGCTGACGCGGCAGGCCCGATCCCGCGGGCTCAGCCCAGCTGGGGCTGGGGGGCCGTCATGTCCTGCACGCTCGCGTACCGCTCCCGGACGGCGGGCGTCGGGTCGGCTTCGAAGAGCTCCGTCCCGGTCAGCTGCCAGGCCGGCGGCTCCTCGCCGCCGGTGAGGGCCCAGGCGGCCTGGCGGGCGGCGCCGTCCGCGACGTACTCGCCGGGCGGAGGCACGAGGACGGGCCGCCCCAGCACGGACGGCGCGATCCGCCGCAGCGCCTCGGACTTCGCCCCGCCGCCGACGAGCATCACCCGCTCG
The DNA here is from genome assembly GCA_030837345.1 of Actinomycetota bacterium. Classification (GTDB taxonomy): domain Bacteria; phylum Actinomycetota; class Actinomycetes; order Actinomycetales; family Kineosporiaceae; genus JAUPKQ01. The sequence continues at coordinate 4,757 of JAUPKQ010000137.1, forward strand.
ATGACGGCGCCCTGCGCCGCCAGTGCGTCGAGCCCGTCGGCCAGCCCGCACAGCAGGCCCTCGACCGTCGCCCGGGCGAGATGGGCCGGGGTGGCGGTCTCCAGCCGGAGACCGTGGAGGGCACCGGTGGCGTCGGGACGGTTCGGGGTGCGCTCGCCTTCGAGATAAGGCACGAGGACGAGTCCGCCGGAGCCGACCGGGGCCTGGAGGGCGAGGTCGGAGAGCGTGGCGAGGCCGACGCCGAGCATCGCGGCGGTGGCGTCGAACACCCGGGCGGCGTTGAGCGTGCAGACGAGCGGCAGGTAGCGGCCCGTCGCGTCGGCGAAACCGGCGACGGTACCGCTCGGGTCGGCCGCGGGGACGTTCGCGACGGCCGAGACGACGCCGGAGGTACCGATCGAGATGATGACGTCACCGGGACGGGCCCCGACCCCGAGGGCCGCTGCCATGTTGTCGCCCGTACCGGCGCCGAGGACCGTGCCGGCGCTCAGTCCCGGGACGGCGGTGGACCCGGGGCTCCCGGCCGGGGCGACGACCTCCGGCAGGACGGCGTCGTGCCCGAGAGCGGCCTGGAGCAGGTCGCGCCGGTAGGAGTTCGTGGCGGCGGAGAAGTAGCCGGTCCCCGAGGCGTCGCCACGGTCCGTCGTCAGGGCCTCGATGCCGGGAGCGCCCCGGAGCTTCCAGGTCAGCCAGTCGTGGGGGAGGCCGACGGCGGCGACGCGCGCGGCGGCGTCCGGCTCGTGCTCGGTGAGCCAGGCGAGCTTGGTGACGGTGAACGACGCGACGGGGACGAGGCCGACGGCGTCGGCCCAGGTCTTCGCGCCGAGGTCGGTGGTGAGCCGGGCGGCCTGCGGGGCCGAGCGGGTGTCGTTCCACAGGAGGGCGGGCCGCACGACCTCGCCCGCCGCGTCGAGCGCGACCATGCCGTGCTGCTGCGCGCCGACGGAGATCGCGGCGACGTCCTCCAGACCACCCGCCTCCTCCGCCGCCGTCCGGAGGGCCGTCCACCAGTGACGCGGGTCGACCTCGGTGCCGTCCGGGTGGGACGCGCGGCCCTCCCTGACGAGGGCGCCGGTGCCGGCGTCCCGGATCACGATCTTGCAGGACTGGGTCGAGGAGTCGATCCCCGCCACGAGCGTCATCGTCGGGCCCATCCTTTTCCTCGGGGCGAATCGGGTGTCTTCAAGGGTGAATCGGATCGGTCAGTCAGGACCACCGGACGAACGGATGCAGGTCATGCGCCGCCGGTCACCCGGCGGCGCATGACCTGCACGCCTCGCGAGAGGTCAGCGGGCGCCCATCAGGTGCTCAAGGGCCAGCTGGTTGAGGCGCACGAACCCGAACCCACGCCGAGCGGCGGCGTCGGGGTCGAAGTCCTCGAAGGCGCTGCGGTCGGCGAGCAGCTCGGCGTAGCCCTCACCCGCGGCGAGGGTCGGCGTCGCGATCTCGGCGTGGCCCGCGGTCTCCATGGCGGCCTGCACCTCGGGGTCGGCGCGGAAGGCGGCGGCCCGCTCCTTGAGCAGCAGGTAGGTGCGCATGTTGGCGGCCGCGGAGTCCCACACGCCGTCGAAGTTCTCGGTACGCGACGGCTTGTAGTCGAAGTGGCGCGGCCCGTCGTAGCCCGCCGTCTCCAGCAGGTCGACCAGGTAGAAGGCGTTGAGCAGGTTGCCGTGCCCGAAGACGAGGTCCTGGTCGAACTTGGGCCCGTTCTGGCCGTTGAGGTCGATGTGGAACAGCTTGCCGTGCCACAGGGCCTGGGCGATGGCGTGGACGAAGTTGAGGTTCGCCATCTGCTCGTGGCCGACCTCGGGGTTGAGGCCCACCATCTCGGAGTGCTCGAGCTCGTTGATGAAGGCGAGCGCGTGGCCGACCGTCGGCAGGAGGATGTCGCCGCGGGGCTCGTTCGGCTTGGGCTCGAGCGCGAACTTCAGGTTGTACTTCTTGTCGATCGAGTACTGGCAGAGGAGGTCGAAGCCCTCCTTGAAGCGGTCGAGCGCCACCCGGACGTCCTTGGCCGACTCGTACTCGGTGCCTTCGCGGCCACCCCAGAAGACGTAGGTCTCGGCGCCGAGCTCGGCGGCGAGGTCCATGTTGCGCATGACCTTGCGCAGGGCGTACCGGCGGATCGAGCGGTCGTTGCTGGTGAAGCCGCCGTCCTTGAAGACCGGGTGCGAGAAGAGGTTCGTCGTGGCCATCGGCACCTTGAGGCCGGTCTCGGCCAGGACGGCCTTGAACGACTCGATGATCTTGGTGCGGTCGGCGTCGTTCGACCCGAACGGGACGAGGTCGTCGTCGTGGAAGGTCACACCGTAGGCGCCGAGCTCGGCGAGCTTGCGGGTGGACTCGAGGGGGTCGATCGCGGGCCGGATGGCGGCGCCGAACGGGTCGACGCCCTGCCAGCCGACGGTCCACAGACCGAAGGTGAACTTGTCGGCGGGTGTGGGTGCGGTCATGGCAGGCCTCCAGGTCGGGTGCCGCCAGGGCGGCACCGCACGAGCGGGCGGGGATTCGTTCAGTGGTTAAACTTAAGACCACCGAGCGGGGGTCTGTCAACGGTCCTTGCGGATGACGAAGGCATCCGCCGCTGGTTTATTCATCACTTGAACGAATAGGATCATCCGAGTGAGCGCACCTCCTCGTTCGAGCCCGGCCCGGCAACCCGCGCTTCGCGAGCACAACCTCGCGCTGGTCCTGGGGGAGATCGTGGCGTCCGGACCCGCGTCGAGGGCCCGCGTCGCGGCCTCGACCGGCCTGACGAAGGCCACCGTGTCCACGCTGGTGGACACCCTGGTCGCCGGGGGGCTGCTGCGGGAGTCCGGGCCGCATCCGGCGGGCGGCGTCGGCCGCCCCGGGACCGATCTGGTTCTCGCTCCCGGTCCGGTCGGCATCGGACTGGAGATCAACGTCGACTACGTCGCCGTCTGCACGGTCGATCTGGCGGGCATGGTGTGCCGTCACGACCTCGTCGCCCGGGACCTGCGCAGTCTCGGTGTCCGCGGCGCCCTCGACTGCGCGGCCGACGTCCTCCGGGCCGCGGTCCGAGCGGCCGGGGACGCCGCCAGGGTGGTGGGGGCTTCTCCCGCCGAGGCCGTCACCGGCATCTGCGTCGCGGTTCCCGGCCTCGTCGACGGGCGCCGGGGCCTTCTACGGCTCGCCCCGAACCTCGCGTGGCGCGACGTCCCGGTGCTCGACGAACTGCGCCGCCGCCTCGTCCCCGCCGTCGACGTCCCGGTCGTCGATGTCCCGGTCGTCGACGTCCCGGTGGACCACCCGGGCCGGATGCCGATGCGGCTCGACAACGAGGCGAACCTCGCCGCTCTCGGCGAACTCTGGGCAGGGGGACATACCCGGCCCGACGGGACACCTCTGCGGAGCTTCCTCCACGTGTCCGGCGAGATCGGGGTCGGCGCGGCGGTCGTGCTCGACGGCGGGTTGTTCGTCGGCCTGCGGGGGTTCGGCGGTGAGATCGGCCATCTTCCGCTCGATCCGTCGGGCCGGTCGTGCCCGTGCGGTGCCTCCGGCTGCCTGGAGCAGTACGCGGGACAGGAGGCGATCCTGCGCCGGGCGGGGCTCGACCGCCCGCCCCGGACGAGCGCCGGACGCCCCGACGGGCCGATCGAGGAGCTCGTCCGGCGGGCGGGGGAGGGCGATCCCGCCGTCCTGGACGCCGTGACCGAGGCCGGGCACGCGCTCGGCGTCGCCATCTCGGTCGCCGTGAACCTCGTGGACGTCGACACCGTCCTGCTCGACGGGATCTACGCCCGGCTGGCCCGGTGGATGCGGGAACCCGTCGAGGCCGAGCTCGCGGCGCGGGTGCTCAGCGCGGCGTGGGATCCCGTCCGCGTCGTCGTCGGCGCCCTCGGCTCGGACGCCGCCGTCCGGGGCGCGGCGACCCGCGCCGTCCGCTCGGTGATCGAGGATCCCGCGGCCTGGCTCGGACGTGTCCGGCCACTCACCCCCTGACGGCGGTGAGGCCTCAACCCAGGTCAGGCTGGAGGAGGCCCAGGTCAGCGGGGAGGGACGTCGCGCCTGAGGTGCCCTGGTCGCCCGGGACGCCGAAGCAGCGCCCCAGCACCGTGCGGGCCTGGGTGGCGAGGGCCTTGAAGGCGTAGGGGGTCCCTCCGTGCGTCGCGGAGGCATGGGTGAGGACGAGCGGATCCGTCGCGTACCGGCAGTCGAAGAGGGCGATGCCGCTCATCGCCGAGGCGACGACGTGATCGTGGGAGCGCCCGGCCTGGACCCGCCAGAACTGTTTCCTCACCATCACCGTGAGAAACGTCCGGTCGCCCCGCAGATAGTCGATGGCGTTGGCGGTCCACAGCTGGTGGCCGATGTCCTGAGGGGCGGTCTGCGCCGACGAGTACGGCAGGTAGCCGGTCCGCGGATCGGCCCGGAGCGTCACCAGCACGGACGTCACGGAGCTGATCAACGCCGTCACGTCGTCCCGGCGGTGGCCCGTGACCCCGGAGGCCTCCTTCACCCAGGCCGCGGACCCGAAGTGGGTGTTCCACACGCAGGGACGGCCGAGGTCGTGGGGGGAGTTGCTGTACGGGATGCAGGGGTCGCCGGGGGCGCGCGGCAGGTCGAGGATCGAGTCGATGGCCCGGTTGACCACGGTCACGGGGACGACGCCCGCGGTGTACCCCGCGAGCAGGACCGCGCCGACATGTCCGGCGGTCGTGGCCGTGTACGAGGTGGTGTCGGGGTTGACCGTGCCGTCCTGGAAGGCGTCCCACTCCCTCGCGAGTCCGAAGCCGCCGTCCGGTTTCGCCGTGGCGACGAGGGCGTCCACCAGGCCGGGGACGGCGGGGGAGTTCCATCCGGCCCGCTGCGCCTCCCCCGCCAGGGCGGAGGCCGCGTCCGCGGCGACGAACAAGGGGTCGATCCGGTCGCCCATCGTCTCGAACGTCCACGCAGCCTCTTCCCAGCGGGAGCGGGCCTGGGCGTGAGAAGCTCGCGCGGAGTCCACCACGGGCTGTCGCAGGCCTTCCCCGGACGCCGGCCCCGCGAGCGCCGTTCCTCCGGCGAACAGCCCTCCGACCAGCAGAGACCCAGCTAAGAGTGACCTGGTGACGCGAGCGGCCGGTGCGCCGTCACGGTGTACCCAAGGGAGCGGGAGGGACATGGGTGCCAGCCCCTTCTGCGGTCTCGGAGTCCTCACCCAGTGTTCTCGGCAGCGTCCGATCCGTCTTGAGGTGCTGGGCCTGACTCAGCGACCTGATCGTGGATCGAGACCGAGAGACCGCAGATCCTCGGCGTTCGCCCCTTCGAGCAGGCGGAGGAGGGAGATTTCGAGGGACGAGCAGATCTCCGGGAGCTCGTGGGCGTAAATGCGCCGCGCTCCCGACTCCACTTGCGAGACCTTCGTCTGCGACCACCCGAGCCGGGTGCCGAGCTCGGTCTGGGACAGGCCTCGACGGGCCCGCTCGGCTCGCACCGACCGTGCCACTACGTTCGCGAGCGCATCAGACATGTCTGCTATGTCGTCACGTTCACGGGTGATCTGCACATTGATCCTGATATTACATGCGCGTGTCGAATGGTTCATTGAAAACCTTGTCTGGCAGGCACCAAGTCTCCGGAGACTGGTGTCCCAGGGTTCCGGACGAGCCGGTATCCGGCTGTTGTCCGGCCGGACGCCGACGAGCCCCGTGGAACGCCGTCCCGGTTTGCCGTGGTGGCCGGGCGACACCATGATCGGACGATGTCCGGGACTTCGCAGCAGCGGTCGCGTCTCGTCGGTGTCGACGCGGCCCGGGGGATCGCCCTCGTGGGCATGATGGTCGTCCACGTACTGCCGATGGACGGACCGGACGGGAGCGTCTCCCCCGCCTTCCAGGTGTTCAGCGGCCGGGCCTCCGCCCTGTTCGCGGTCCTCGCCGGGGTGGGGATCGCCCTCGCCAGCGGTGGCCGGCGGCCACCGCTGGGGGCGGCGTCGCGGGCAGCCCGCAGGGGGCTCGCCGCACGCGCCGTGGTGATCGCCTCGATCGGGTTGACCCTGGGGAGCCTGCCCATGCCGGCTGCCGTGATCCTCGCGTACTACGGCGTCCTGTTCCTCACCGCGCTACCGGTCCTGCACTGGCCGGCCCGAAGGCTCGCGGTCCTGGCCGGAGTGGGTGCCCTCGTCACACCCGTGGCCAGCTACGGGCTGCGAAGGGTCTTCACCGGGGAGGTGATGGACAACATCTGGTGGGCGAACCTCGGCGATCCCGGGTTCGCCGTCGGATCCCTGGTCCTGTTCGGGTACTACCCCGTGCTCACCTGGACCACCTACCTCTTCGCGGGACTCGCTGTCGGCCGCCTCGATCTGCGCGCTCCCCGGACCGCCGCGCGCCTGGTGGGAGCCGGCGCCGCCCTCGCGGTGGCGGGGTTCTCGATCGATCTCGGGGCGAGATGGTCGGCAGGGGGGACGCCCGCGCTGGCGAGCCGTCTCGGGACGACCCCGGGCGACCTGGCCTGCACGCTGACGACGTTGATGTCCGGCACGACGCCGACCCAGTCGCCGTGGTGGCTCCTGCTCGCGGGACGGCACAGCGGTAGCGGACCTGATCTCCTCCACACGACCGGAACCGCCCTGATCGTCCTCGGGTTGTGTCTCCTCGTCGTGCCGCCTCCGCGGCGGAGTCCCGCCGTCGTCGTCGCACCCCTGACCGCGTTGGGGGCGATGCCTCTGACCCTCTACACCCTTCACCTCCTCGCTCTGTCGTTCGTTCCCTTCGGCCGGTCCCAGGGAACCGTTCTGCTGCTGGCGCACGTCGCGACCGCCGTGGTGCTCGCGCTCCTGGTCGGCGCCTCTTGCCGGCGGGGACCGCTCGAAGCCCTGGCCGCCGCGGCGGTCCGCCGTGCGGGCCGGTCCGGTCGCCCGGCCTCAGTCGCCCAGCAGGTCGGGGAGGGGCCGGTGACGGACCACCGTCAGATGTGACACGGCCCGCGTGAGCACGACGTAGAGCCGCCGCAACCCGGTGCGCTCGTCGGGCTCCGCCTCGGCGATATCGGTAGGTTCGACGACGACGGCGTGGTCGAACTCAAGGCCCTTGGCGAGGGTCGCGGGCACGAGCGAGACACGGGCCGGGGGACGGTCGGGGTGCCGTGCTCCACCGAGGCACTCGTGGACCAGGCCATGCGCCGTGAGCGCGCGGGCGGCGTCCGGAACGGCGGCGTCGGCGACGATCATTCCGACGGACCCCTCCCTCGTGAGTGCCGACAGCACGACCGTGACGGTCGCCGACCAGATCTCTGACGCCGAGGCGACGACGACGTGTTCCAGGCTGCCGGGGTCGTCGCGCACGGAGCTCGGGGGAGTGAGGTCGGGGGCGATGCGCGGCAGCAGGCGCGCGGCGTACTCGATCACGGTGGCGGGCACCCGGAACCCTCGGTCGAGCTCCTCGATGTGGGCCCCCTCAAGGCCCAGGTGCCGCAGGGAGTCCTCCCACGAGAAGGTCGCCCAGGGGGTCGTGCCCTGGGCGATGTCGCCGAGAACGGTGGCCGACCCCGTCGAGCAGCGTCGGCCGACGGCTCGAAGTTGCATCGGCGAGAGGTCCTGGGCTTCGTCGAGGACGACGTGACCGAGGCTCGGGGTGCGTTCGAGGACGTCCGCCAACTCATCGAGCAGGACGGCGTCCGTCGCGGACCAGCGGGTGGCTCCCGGCGTCCGGGGCCGCTTCTCCCGGAGCAGCAGGGACTGCTCGGCCCCGCTGAGGATCCCGCTCGCCTGGTCGGCGAGGAAGTGCTCGTCCGTCAGCAGGCGGTGCAGCACGACCCGGGGATCCACGGGGGGCCAGACGGCGTCGGCGTGGCGGCGCACCTCGCGGCTCCGGGCGACGGCGTCCTGCACCCGGTCGTCAGGGGAGTCGCCCGCGGCCTCCATGAGCACGAGGAGAGCATGGGCGAGGCGTTGCGGCAGCATCTTCCGTGCGGCCGTGTACCGGACGCCGCGTTCGCGCAGCTCGGCCACGATCGCGGCGACCTGATGGACGGGTAGCCGCCAGCGGTGGGATCCCCGGGGAAGGACAAGTCCCTCACCGGGCTCACGGACGTGGGACCAGACCGCCCGCCGCAGCACCTCGGCCAGGCGGACGTCACCCTTGAGCGCGGCTGTGTCCACGGCGTCCTCGCCGCGTACCGGGACCGAGGCGACGAGCTCCTCGACGGTGGTGTGCCGGACGTCGAGCTCACCCAGACTCGGCAGGACCGCCCCGACGTGGTCGAGGAAGGAGCGGCTCGGCCCGATCACGAGCAGGCCGGTCCGGCTGAGTCGCTCCCGGTGGGCGTACAGAAGCCAGGCCGCCCGGTGAAGGCCGACGACGGTCTTGCCGGTGCCGGGCGCTCCCTGGACGCACACGGTGGTCGCGAGATCCGCCCGGACGATCTCGTCCTGCTCGGGCTGGATGGTCGCCACGATGTCGCGCATCGGACCGACCCTCGGCCGTTCGATCTCCTGAGCGAGAATCTCGCTGCGGCCGGTTCCGGTCCCCGCGTGATCACCGTCGAGGTACTCGTCCTCATAGGCGGTGATACGACCGTTCTCCAGGCCGAAGCGGCGGCGGCGGCGCACCCCGAGCGGCTGACCCCGGCTCGCTCGGTAGAACGCCCGGGACATCTCGGCACGCCAGTCGATGACCAGCGGCTCACCGTGTTCATCGGCGACGTGACGGCGCCCGATGTACCAGCGGCCGCCGTCGAGATGATCCGTGCGACCGAAGAAGAGGGCCGTCGAGGGGTCGTCCACGAGGGACTGGGCCCGGTGCCAGAGCGCGGCCGCCAGGAACTCGGTCGACAACCGCTCCCCACCCTGCACGGACAGGCTGAGGGTCCGTTCCCGCATACGGGCCAGGTTGCTCCTGGCCCCCTCAAGATAGGTCTGTTCGCTGGTCAGGACGGCGTCGGGGGAACCAGGCACGAGGAGCGAGCCTAAGCCTGGTCCCCGGGCGGCGGCCATCGAATATTCGGGCCTTCGGCCCCGGTGCGGAGGGGGCCGACCGTTGCTAGCCTGCATGGAGATGAACGACAGGTGAACATGAGGTGGACTGATGGATACCAAGTTTTCTCTCCGGCCCGTGGCTCGCTGGGGTTCCGAGACCGACGCCTCCGGTCGGCGTCGCCTCGTCATGACATGGGAGGTACCTGACGTCGACGCCGCGGTCTCGGTCCTCAGCTCCGTGACGACCGAGCGCTGATCGGCCGCCGAGAAC
>JAUPKQ010000138.1 GCA_030837345.1 Actinomycetota bacterium
GGACCCGGGCCGCTCACCCGCCGGGGCAGGGCGGGGACGGCGGCGGGAGGCGTCCGGTGCGCCGCGAGGAGGGGGACGGAGGCGGTGGGCGGGGCGGGACGTGTCTCGGGGGGCCGGTCCGGGCGCGGGGCGGTGACGGGGCGGAGATCCGGGAGGTTGCGGCGCATCGCGTTCGGGGACTCGCACGCCTGCTGGTCCACGAGGTCGGCGAGCGCGAGGAGTGTGTCGACGAGGCCGAGACCGAGCAGCCAGGCCAGGGACCGCGCGCTGCGGGGCTCGGAGAGTCCCCGCAGCACCTGCCAGGCGACGGGACCGAGGCGGACGCTCCGGCGGCCCAGGACGGGCCGTACGGTGACGACGTCGTCCGGCCCGATGGGTGACTGGGCGAGTACCGTCACCCGGGCGAGCGCCTCGCGGAGCAACTCGGGGACGTTCAGGCGCAGGGGTGGTCCTCCGGCGGGGGCGGGAGGCTCCGCCTGCCCGGTGAAGAACCGGGGCGGGCCCGACAGCGGGTTGCACAGCAGCACGGTGGTCCCGTCGAGGACCACCGACCGGGCGACGGCGGCCCGTTCCTCCTCGCGCACCGGTGTCGCGCCGCGTCGCAACCGGGTCGCGAGGTCCGGCACCGCGTCGGTGACGACGGCCGTGAGCCGGCCCTCCAGCAAGCGGAAGGTCCCGTTCGACGGCCCGGACAGTTCGAGCGTGCCGGTGCTCTCGCAGTCGGCCAGCAGGCGGAGCACGTCGACCGCAGAACTGTCCCCGGCCACTGCCCTCCCCGGTGGTTCGGCAGAGTCACCTCGACGGGCGCTCCGGCGGTGCGTGCGTTCCCGATGGTACGCAAGCGGTACGCACGGGAGTACGCGGACGTACCACCGGGTGTCGCCGCCGTCCCGTGCGTCCTCTCCCGTCGGGCCCCACGCCGGGCTTCGCCCCCGAAAAGGGCGGATACCGGCCGTTCTGTGGGTCGGTGCCACGGGCAGGTCGGTACTTCGGGGACAATGCCCTCGCACGACCGGAGCCCGATTGCGCCCCGGGCCCTTCCGACCCTCAAGGAGCACCGACCGTATGGCCGCCGCCAAGAATCCCCCGCCGCCGCCGGACTTCACCGAGCGCATCGTCGATATCGACGTCGAGCAGGAGATGCAGGGCGCGTTCCTCGAGTACGCCTACTCCGTCATCTACTCCCGCGCGCTCCCCGATGCCCGGGACGGCCTGAAACCCGTGCAGCGGCGCATCCTCTACACGATGCACGACATGGGGCTGCGTCCCGACCGCGGGCACGTCAAGTGCGGTCGCATCGTCGGCGACGTCATGGGCAAACTGCACCCGCACGGCGACGGGGCGATCTACGACACGCTCGTGCGGATGGCCCAGCCGTTCAGCATGAGGGTCCCGCTGGTCGACGGGCACGGGAACTTCGGGTCCCTGGACGACGGTCCGGCCGCCTACCGGTACACCGAGGCCCGTCTCGACCAGGCGGCGCTGCTGATGGTCGCGGGCCTCGACGAGGACACGGTCGACTTCGTCCCGAACTACGACAACCAGCTGACCCAGCCGGAGGTCCTCCCGGCGGCGTTCCCGAACCTCCTCGTCAACGGCGCGAGCGGTATCGCCGTCGGGATGGCGACGAACATCCCGCCGCACAACCTCGTCGAGGTGATCGCCGCGGCCCGTCACCTCCTCGCGAACCCGGACGCGACGCTCGAGGACCTGATGCGTTTCGTCCCCGGCCCCGACCTCCCCACCGGCGGGAAGATCGTCGGGCTCGGCGGCGTCCGGGACGCCTACGCCGGCGGCCGGGGCACGTTCCGCACCCGCGCCACGACCCGCATCGAGAACGTCACGCCCCGCCGCAAGGGGATCGTCGTCACCGAGCTGCCGTACCTCGTCGGCCCGGAGAAGGTCATCGACAAGATCACCGACCTGGTCCGGGCGAAGAAGCTCATGGGCATCTCCGACGTCACCGACCTCTCCGACCGGGAGAAGGGCCTGAGGCTCGTCATCGAGATCAAGGGCGGGTTCAACCCCGAGGCCGTGCTGGAGCAGCTCTACCGGCTCACCCCGATGGAGGACTCCTTCGGCATCAACAACGTCGCGCTGGTCGGCGGCCAGCCGCGGACGCTCGGGCTGCGTGAGCTGCTGGAGGTGTTCGTCACCTTCCGGTCCGACGTCGTCCGTCGGCGGACGTCCTTCCGGCGGCGGAAGGCGAACGACCGCCTCCACCTCGTCGAGGGGCTGCTCGTCGCCATCCTCGACATCGACGCCGTCATCGGGGTCATCCGCGCCTCCGACGACACGGCGATGGCCCGGGAGCGGCTGACGTCGTCCTTCGCCCTCACCCAGATCCAGGCGGACTACATCCTCGAGATGCCGCTGCGACGCCTGACGAAATTCAGCACGATCGAGCTGGAGAAGGAGAAGGCCGACCTCACCAAGACCGTCGCCGCCCTGACCGCGATCCTGGACAACGACGCCCGCCTGCGGAAGGTCGTGTCCGCCGAGCTCGCCGACGTCGCCAAGAAGTTCGGGACGCCGCGCCGCACGGTTCTGCTCGAGAGCGCCGGGCTGCCCGCCGCCGCGTCCAAGGCCGCGCCCCTGGAGGTGACCGACGACCCGTGCTGGGTCCTCCTGTCGTCCACCGGGTTGCTCGCCCGGACGACGACCACCGAGACGCTCCCGGCCCCCGACGCGGCGCACCGCGCCCAGCACGACGTCATGCTGTCCTGCGTCCGGGCGACGGCCCGCGGCGAGGTGGCCGCCCTGACGAACCGGGGGCGGATGGTCCGTCTGCCGGTCCTCGACATGCCGACCCTCCCGCCGACGTCGTCGCCGCCGTCGCTGTCCGGCGGGGCGCCCGTGACGGAGTTCCTCACCCTGGAGAAGGGCGAACGGGTCCTGGCCCTCACCTCCCTCGTCGCGGACTCCCCCGGAGTCGCCCTCGGCACCGCTGGCGGCGTCGTCAAGCGGGTCGCCGTCGACTACCCGTCGAACAAGGACAGCTGGGAGATCATCGGGCTGCGGGCGGGCGACGAGGTGATCGGCGCGGTCGAGCTGCCCCACGAGGAGTGCGACCTCGTCTTCGTCACCAGCGACGCCCAGCTGCTGCGCTTCGGCGCCGAGAAGGTCCGCCCCCAGGGCCGCGCCGCGGGCGGCGTCGCGGGTGTCAACCTGACCAAGGGTGCCCGGGCGATCTTCTTCGGGGCGGTGGACCTGCGCCTGAAGGACGGCGAGTGGGCGTCGGTCGTCGTCACCGTCGCCGGCACCTCGGGAGCGCTCCCGGGGACCGGAACGGGGACGACGAAGGTCACGCCGTTCGCCGAGTACCCCGGCAAGGGGCGCGCGACCGGCGGCGTGCGGTGCCACCGGTTCCTCAAGGGCGAGGACGAGCTCGTCCTCGCCTGGACCGGCCCGGCCCCGGCTCTCGCGGTCGGCCCGAACGGGTCCCCCGCCGCGCTCCCCGCACCCGACTCCCGCAGGGACGGCTCCGGTGTCCCGGCCCCCGCCCCGATCACCACCGTCGGGGCGCACGCCGTCACCCCGCCGCAGCCCGGCCCGCCGGCGTCCGGCCCGCCGCAGTCCGGCCCCCCGGAGCAGCCCTGACCGGCGCGGGACACCACTACGACCCGAGCTGTCGCTCCGGGTCTCTCGCCTGACGAGGAAGGGCGGGGCGCTCCCACCGGTCGGCGGTGGGGTCCGCCCTCCGGGGCGCGCCCGAGAGGTAGGGCACGACGTCCTCCGGGTCGAGCGGGCGCGCCAGCAGGAACCCCTGCCCGAACCCGCACCCCAGTTCACGCAGGACGGACAGCTGCTCGGGCCGTCCGATCCCCTCGGCGACCGTCAGCAGGCGCAGCGCCCGCGCGAGGTCGACGACCGCGCGGACGAGGGCGAGATCGTTCGGGCTACGGGTGACGTCCTCGACGAAAGACCTGTCGATCTTGAGTTCGTCCACCGGGAACCGGCGCAGGTAGGACAGCGACGCGTACCCGGTCCCGAAGTCGTCGATCGCGATCCGCATCCCGAGGTCCCGAAGCTGCTCAAGATGTCCCGGCACGTTCTCCGGATCGTTCATCAGGGCCGTCTCGGTCAGTTCGAGGGTGAGCGCCCGGCCGGGCAGCCCGGTCCGGGCGAGGATCTCGGCGACCTCCTCCGGGAACCGCCGGACGCCGATCTGGCGCGGTGAGACGTTCACGCTCAGCCGGAGTCCCGGGAGAGTCCGTCTCCACTCGGCGACGGCGCGGGCGCTCCGTTCGAGGGCCCAGCGCCCGAGGTCCCTGATAACGCCGGTCTCCTCGGCCACCGGGATGAACTCCGTGGGAGAGATCGCCCCCCGGCCCGGGTGGTTCCAGCGCAGCAACGCCTCGACGCCGACCGGTCGCCCGGTGCGCAGATCGACGATCGGCTGGTACTGGAGGCGGAACTCGTCGAAACCCCGTGCGCCGCGAAGGTCGCTCTGGAGGTCCATCTGCTGGCGGAAGGTCACCTGCATACTCGGCTCGAAGACGACGGCCCGCCCCCGCCCGGACTGTTTGGCCTGGTACATCGCCACATCCCCTCTGGCGAGAAGATCGGCGGGTGAGGTGCAGCTCGGGTGCCGTTGCGCGATCCCGGCGCTCGCCCCGATGAACACCTCCCTGCCACCGAGCGAGAAGGGTTCGCTCACCTCGGCGATCACACGCTCCGCCACCTGGACCCCCCGGTCGGCGGCCGATCCGGTCAGCAGGACGACGAACTCGTCACCGCCCAGCCGGGCCGCGGTGTCGCCGTCCCGCAGGCAGCCGGTGATCCGGCTCGCGACGAGGTGCAGGAGGTCGTCCCCCGCCTGGTGACCCCAGCTGTCGTTGACGGCCTTGAACCCGTCCAGGTCGATGTACACGACCGTCAGGTCCCGGGAACCGGCGTCGGACGTCGCGAAGGCGTGCTCGAGCAGGTCGAAGAAGAGCCTGCGGTTCGCGAGGCCGGTCAGCGGATCGTGGAAGGCCTCGTGCATCGCCTCCTTGACGCGGGCGTCGGTCAGCGCGAGGCTCACCTGCTGGGCGAAGGCCGCGAGGAGGTCCTCGTGCGCCCGGGCCGGTCCGGGCGCCCCGGGCAGGTCCGCGACCAGGCTCCCGGCGACCTCCCGCTCGACGAGCACCGGTGCCGCGACGAGTGTCCGGCCCGTGCCGTCCCTGGCCCGCTCGTCGATGCTCACGGTGCGGACCCCCGCCACGGCGGCCGCCCCGGCGGCCCGCACCGTCGCGTCGTCGCAGACCCGCCGCCCGAACACGGAGGCGACGAGGTGCAGCTCGGGGTTGAGGGGTTCGGTGAGGACGAGGGCGACGGCCCAGCCCTCGAACAGCCCCGACGCCCCGGCGGTGATGGTGTCGAGGACCTCGGGCAGGGGCTTCCTGCCGGAGACGGTCCTCTGGATCTCCAGCAGCGTCTCCACCAGCCGCTGCCGTTCCTGGGCGACGTGGAGCAGTGCCAGGCGTTCCCCCGCCTCCCGCTCGCGTTCGGCCCGAAGGGTCCGCTCGGCCTCCAGGGTGCGGATCCCCCGGACGGCGAGCCCGAGCATCTGCGCCATGCCGTGGAGCATCTGGAGCTCCTCGGCGGTGAGAGGCTCCCCGCTACGGGCGACGATCAGCGATTCGTCGCTGTTCCGGCCGAGGGCGGCGGACGCCGTGTACAACGTCCCGAACCCCTCGCAGACGAGGACCCGCCCCTCACGGGCCAGCCGCGCGAACCCCGGTGGCGGTTCGTCCTCCCCGAACCCGACGCAGCATCTCAGCCCGCCGTTCTGGGCGACCGCGGCGATCTCGGCGTCGAGGGCCTCGGCGACGCGCTCGACGGCGACCTCCGTCGCCCGTCGTTCGTCCACCTGGCCACTGACCTCCGTGAGGTAGTCGGTCAGCTGGTAGACGGACCAGTGCAGGACCACGCCCTACCCGAAGGCGAGGGTGACCGACGTCATGTGGTGCATTCCACGCATCCCTCGGGTGCGGGCGATCTCCCCCATCGAGTAGAAACCAACGAGCGGGGCGGCTCCCGTCAGGGCGCGCATCCCGGCGATCTCCCGGCGGACGCCGTCCGGCCCGAGCTGGAGTTTCCTCGCCGAGCAGTCGAAACTCAGCACCCCGAGCGGCGCGACGTCCCCGAGCCCGGCCAGGGCCTGGCCGCACGAGTCCGCGCCGCCGGTCGTCAGGGCGTCAGGGTCGGTCTCCATCAGCCAGGCGACGGCCCCCTGCTGGACGTCCGACGCCACGGTCATCGACCGGGACCGCAGGTCAGCCAGGTTGACGACGCGAATGTCCTCTCCCCCGCGCCGGGATATCCCCAGAGGATGCGCGTGCGCGAAGACGAAGAACGCGCCCGGGTCGAAAGCCACGGAGTCGTCGACGCCCAGACGCCCGAGGTACACATCGAGCGCGGGCTGGTGGTCGATCGTCTGGATCCAGGAGTCCGCGACCTCGGTGAGGTTCATCGGCTCACCGCCCGGACGCCATCCGTGGGCGACGCCGACGCCGAGCGGGCCGTCCGACCCGATGAGCGCCGCCACGGCACCCCCGTGGAGGATGCGGGGTCCCGAACCGTCGTCATAGAAATGATGGGCGTCGCGGAAGTTCAGGCTCCCGGCGCAGGCTCCGACGAGCGGGACGCGGGCCCCAACGGTCGAGTAGACGCCCCGGAGGAGTTCGTGCTGGCTGCCGACCATGCCGTCGGCGAGGATCATCAGCACCTCGTGGGGACGGCCGGAACGGGGCAGCGCCCGCGCGATCGCGCCTCCGGCGTCGCGCTGGCCACCGGACGGCTGACCGGCTCCGGCGATCGTCGCCGAGAACCCCGGACCGCCCAGGGCCACGGCCATCACACCGCCCTCGCTGACGTCCTCCCCGGTGATCTCCCCGCACGTCGTGCATCCCAGGATCGGCACACCGGGCCCGACGACCTCCCGGACGGACGCGAGCAGCCGGTCGAACCCCTCGTCGAACGAGGTGAAGAGCACGACCAGGGAGGCCTCACGCCCGGCCGTCGCCGCCGAGGCCGCCTGGGATCCCGCCGTCCCGATGTCGCCGGTGTCACCGTGCCCGGTACCGAACCACCGGGCCGGGGCCTCGGTCCGGGCTCCCGGCGCCGCCAGCTCTGAGGTAGAGGTCACACGATGACGATCGAACGGTGAGGCCTCCGGCTTGAGACGGTGCCGGGGTGACACTCGCAGACCTGTCCCTCGCCGCTCCCGACGGAGTGGTCGTCCGCTACGAGGTCCACGGGGACCCCTCGGCACCTCCCGTCGTTCTCGTGCACGGGCTCGGCGGGGACCGCCGGATGTGGTCCCCCCAGATCGCCTCGCTCCCCGCGGCGGGGTACTTCGTGGTGGTTCCCGACCTCCGAGGTCACGGCGCCTCCGACCCCGCGCCGTCGTTCCGCCTCGCGGACTGCGCCCGGGACATCGTCGGTATCCTCGACGACCTGGGGATTCCCCGTGCCCATCTCGTCGGCGTCAGCATGGGCGGGACCGTCGTCCAGCAGCTGACAACGGACGTACCGGACAGGGTCCGCTCCCAGATCCTGGTCGACAGCCTGAGCGGGATCTCCCGGCCGGCCGAGCGCTTCAACGCCGCCGTCGCCGCACTCCTCCTGCGGGTCCTCTCCCGGAGGGTGCAGGCCCTTCTCGTGCGCCGGGCCTACGCCGGGCGAGGCCACTGCGAGGTCGGCGAGTACCTCGCCGAACGGCTCCTCGCCTCGGACCCGCGGAGCCTACGGGCGGCCCGGCTCGCGGTGAACCGTTTCGACGTCCTCGACGACCTGCCCGCCGTCCGGGTACCCACCCTGGTTCTCGTCGGCGACACCTTCGGGGAGCTGGCGGTCGGCATGGCCCGCACGACGGCGGAGCGGATCCCCGGGGCACGCCTCCAGATCCTTCCCGGGGGCGGGGACCCGTCGAACCTGCTGGTCCCTGAGTCCTTCGACGCCGCGCTCCTCGCCTTCCTCGCCAAGGAGTGACCCCGCCGACAAGGCCCGGATCAGGCGTCGATGCGCTCGCGGTCGAGGCGGGCGGCGCCCTCGACGATGAAGTCCTTGCGAGGGGCGACCTCGTTGCCCATCAGCAACTCGAAGACGCGCTCGGCCGTCGCGGCGTCCGTCATGCGCACCCGGCGCAGGGTGCGGTGGCGCGGGTCCATTGTCGTCTCGGCAAGCTGGGCGGCGTCCATCTCGCCGAGGCCCTTGTACCGCTGGATCGGGTCCTTGTAGCGGCGCCCACGCTTGTCGAGCGCGGCGAGCAGTTTGTGGAGCTCCGCCTCCGAGTACGTGTACACGACCTCGTTCTTGCGGCTGCCCGCGTTGATGATCTCGACCCGGTGCAGCGGAGGCACGGCGGCGTAGACCCGGCCCGCGGCGACCAGGGGACGCATGTAGCGGAAGAAGAGAGTCAGCAGGAGGGTGCGGATGTGGGCGCCGTCGACGTCCGCGTCGGTCATCAGGATGACCTTGCCGTAGCGGGCGGCGGCGAGGTCACAGGTCCGGCCGGAACCCGCCCCGATCACCTGGATGATCGAGGCGCACTCGACGTTCTTGAGCATGTCGCCGATCGAGGCCTTCTGGACGTTCAAGATCTTGCCACGGATCGGCAGCAGCGCCTGAAACTCCGAGTTACGGGCCTCCTTGGCGGTGCCGAGCGCCGAATCGCCCTCGACGATGAACAGCTCGGTGCGGTCGACGTCCTCGCTGCGGCAGTCCTTGAGCTTGGTCGGCAGGGAGGAGGTCTCCAGAGCGGTCTTGCGCCGCTGGGTCTCCTTGTGCTGGCGGGCGGTCACCCGCGTCCGCATCGCCCCGACGACCTTTTCGAGAAGGGCACCCGCCTGGGCCTTCTCGGGGCGCTTCGTCGAGGTGAGAAGCTCGGTCAGCTGCCGGTCGACCACCCGGGCGACGATCCCCCGCACCGCGTTCGTGCCGAGGATCTCCTTGGTCTGGCCCTCGAACTGCGGTTCGGCCAGGCGGACGGTCACGACGGCGGTGAGGCCCTCCAGGACGTCGTCCTTCTCGATCCGGTCATCCTTGACGCTGAACTTCAACCGGCGGGCGTTGTCGGCGATGACGGCGCGGAAGCTCTTGACCAGGGCCTGCTCGAAACCGGTCAGGTGGGTGCCGCCCTTGCCCGTGGCGATGATGTTGACGAAGGACCGGACCTCGGTGTCGTACCCGGTCCCCCACCGCAGGGCGACATCCACCTCGCACACGCGTTCGACCTCGGCCGGTGTCATGTGACCCCGGGCGTCGAGGACGGGGACGGTCTCGTGGAAGGTCCCGTGCCCCTGCAACCGCCAGACGTCGGTCACCGCCGGGTCTGTGGCGAGGAACTCGGCGAACTCGCCGATCCCGGCGTCGTGGACGAAGACCTCCTCATGGGGCCCGTGCTCACCCGGGGTGCCCGGAAGGCCCCGCTCGTCCCGCACCGAGATCGTCAGACCGGGCACGAGGTAACTCGTCTGCCGGGCCCGGGTGACGAGTTCGTCATAGCTGAACGCCGCGTCACGCAGGAAGATCTGCCGGTCCGCCCAGTAACGGACCCTCGTGCCGGTGACACCGCGCTTGGCGGCCCGGGTCACCTGAAGCTCGGAGCGTTCGATGAACGGCGAGAACGTCACCGACGGGTCGGGGCCGGACTTCGGGTCGTCGAACAGGCCGGGCTCTCCCCGGCGGAAACTCATCGCGTGGGTCTTGCCGCCCCGGTCGACCGCGACGTCGAGCCGCTCGGACAGGGCGTTGACGACGCTCGCCCCCACCCCGTGCAGGCCGCCGGAGGATGTGTACGAGCCTCCTCCGAACTTGCCACCCGCGTGCAGCTTGGTGAAGACGACCTCGACGCCGGACAGGCCCGTCTTGGGCTCGATGTCGACCGGGATACCGCGCCCGTCGTCACCGACCTCGACCGAGCCATCGGCGTGCAGGACGACGTCGATCCGGTGGCAGTGCCCTCCCAGGGCCTCGTCGACGGAGTTGTCGATGATCTCCCACAGGCAGTGCATCAGCCCCCGGGAATCGGTCGAGCCGATGTACATCCCGGGACGCTTCCGGACGGCGTCCAGCCCCTCCAGCACGGAGAGGTGCCTCGCGGTGTAGTCGGATCCGGCGGGCGCCCGCAAGCCCGCGCGACCGTTCCGCGCGCGACCGTTCTGGGTGTGAGTCGGCTGAACGGCCACGGCGTATGAGGCTCCTTCACGGCGTTACGGAGACGCCACGACAGTCGTACGTTTGATCGATCGTACCCCGTCCCTTCAGCACAGAAGGGGCGGAACCCGGCCGACACGCGGATCAGGCATAGGTCCCTGGCCCTGCGGGGCGGACTGTTGGCAGCGTAGACGTGTCGCTACGCGCACAGCGAACTCAGGTACCGAGACCGGCCCGGGAAGCACCCGGACTGCTTGAATGTTGAGCAGAGCAGTCACCACACCCCGAGTGACGCATCCAGGACGACAGGAGACCGGACGTGACATCGACCGCCGCTCCAGCCCACCTGACCGCTTCCGACCGCTGCGACCGCTGCGGAGCGCGAGCCTACCTGCGAGTCGTTCTCCCCGGTGGTGGTGAGCTCTTGTTCTGCGCCCACCACGGCCGCGCCCACGAACCCGCGCTGCGCGCCGCGGACGCCGAGATCCTCGACGAGACGGCCGCCCTGACCGGTACCCCGCCCACGGCGCCCGAGGGAGAGCGCTGACCGGCGGCCCGGGCGGCCGTGCGGAACCACCGATCGGCACGAGGACGCCCCCGTCCTGGCGTAGCATCCTCCGTGATGAATCCGGCGCGACAAACTGACCTCGACCTCCCCGAGCAGAACCGTATCTGGCTGCTCAGCGTGGTGGTTCCCGCCTGCAACGCGTCCGGGTCGCTGCGGGAGACTCTCGCCCGGCTGAAGGCCCTTCCCGGAGGGTCCCCGCACGAGATCGTCGTCGTGGAGAACGGCTCGACCGACGACACCCCCTCGGTCGTCGAGCGGATCCAGAAGGAATGGGACGGACCGACTCGCCTGATCGCTCTGACGAGCGAACGCGGGATCGGGGCCGCCTACCGGGCCGGGGTGGCCGTGACCACGGGCGACCGTATCCTCCTCACCGCAGACGATCTTCCCTTCGGCGTCTCGGACGTCGAAGCCGTGCTCGCGTGCAGGAGCCTCCCCCGGTTCGCGATCGGGAGCAAGGCCCACCCTCGTTCACGGGTGCCGCGCACCCTGACCAGGCGGGCCGCGACGGAGTTCTTCCGGGTCGCCCGGCGGCTCGTGCTCGGACTGAGGATCGGGGACACCCAGGGCACCTTCCTCATCGAAGGCGATCTCGCCAGGTCCCTCGTCGCCCGGACCTCCGTGACGGGTTTCGGAATGACCACGGAGCTCGTCGCCCTCGCCACCCGTGGCGGGACGACGGCGCTCGAGCTCCCCGTCGTCCTTGAGGAACGCCCTGCCCCGACCCGGATCCGTTTCTGGATGGACGGTGGCGAGATGCTCGTCAGCCTGCTCCAGCTGCGGCGCCGTCTCGGCCCGAGGAGGCGGCCCCGGGTCGCTCCCCAGACCGGGTCGTTCCTCCCGGCCGGGGAGGGTCAGGGAAGGTAGGCGCCCGAGGCCGCGTCGGCCGCCCCGGGGGCCGCGAGCAGCCACATGCCGGTCGGCCCGTCGTCCGGGGTCGCCAGTGCCCTCCATCCCAGGTCCGCCCGCAGAGTCCTCACCCGCCGGTCCTTCTCCCCGAGCATCAGGTAGCGCGCCCCGTACGACAGCGCCACCGACGACAGCCGCTCCGGTGGTACCTCGACGAACGGGCGTCCTCCCCGTGAGCAGCTTCCCCGCCCTCCGAGCGAACCCATCCGGTCCCGGTACTCCCTCCAGGCGGCTCCTCCGTAGGGCACCGACTTGCAGTCCACGAAGATCGACCTGCCCGAGAGCAACCGGATCACTCCCAGGGTGGGCGGCACGACGATCTCCTCCCCGACCGGTACGTGCCGTGCGACGAGTTCTCCCAGTTCGTGGTGCCGCCCGCTCGGGACGAACGTGATGTCGAGAGGCCGGGCCTGCACGGTCCCCATGCGGACGACGCCGTAGGCGAGGACGCCGGCCGCTGCCAGGCCCGTCGCCGTCCCGGCCACCGCCCCCGACCAGGTGGGCAGGAAGCGGCGGAATCGCTTGGGCAAGGACTCCGGCAGGGTCTTCAGCAGGACGGCGGCGGCCGCCAGCCCGAGGAGGGCCCCGGCGACGTGGGGTGCGTTCGGGAGCGCGGTGACCGCCGTCCTGGGGACGAACCAGCCGTAGCCGGCGGGTACGGCGGGGATCAGCCACACGAGCTTGGACCGTACCCGGCGCATCCGGACGAACCCCGCATAGAGCCCCCAGGCGCTGAAGGGCACCAGCAGCACCGACAGCCTGAAGATGTTCGTCGACTGGGCCAGCCGTCCCGCCACCGGGATCCCGAACCGGTTCGCCGTCACGCCGAGGACCAGTCCCAGCGCGGGAACCGCCACGGTGGCGACGTAGAGACCGATCGTGGTGCGACCGTCGCGGACGACGTACGCGAGGCAGAGCAGGGCAGCGACCACGACGGCGGCACCGGCCCAGAGCGTGGCCGCCGACCAGGTCGTCGTGTCGCAGTGGTACGGGATCACCTCACGGCAGATCTCAACGAAGTCGTCACTCTCCGCAGCCACGGGACGCGCCCGCAGGATCGTGACGACGATCGCCCCGGCGACGACCGCCCCCACCGTCACCGACCACCACCGCACCTTCTCGAAGATCTCGACGACCAGGATCGCGAGCAGGGAGACGACGATCGAGAGGGCACCGATCTGCACGTGGACGGCGGCGGTCGCCACGAGGACGGCGGCGGCGGCCCGGGGCCTCCGGGTGAGGAGCAGGGCCGCCGTCAGGTAGGCGAGGAATCCACCGAGCTCGTGCGGGAGCGCCGTGGGCAGGGCGGGCGAGGTGCTGCCGAGGATCAACTCGGGACCGAGACCGATCAGCACGGCCACCGCCGCCGAGGCCCGGACCGGATGCCCGGGCGCCCAGGCCGTCGCCAGCACGGCCGTGGCGATCCCGGCGACGACGATCCCGAGCAGCCACCACGCGAAGTAGAACTCCGCGATCCGGCCGGTGGCGGCCCCCGCCCAGGTGACGACGTCGAAGAGGACGTGCGGCTGGGGCGCCGAGGCGATGAACCAGTCGTCGACCGCGAACCCGGGGAGCGCCCACTGGAACCCTTGCAGGGACAACACGATGTGATCGTTGATACCCGCCTGGTAGCCGTAGCGCACCTGCAGCAACGGCCCGAGAACCGCGACGAAGCAGGCGGCCGCGGCGATCGTTCTGCCACGGCCGCGCAGGCCGAACCTCACCTTCGACGCTCAGTCCAGATAGTCGCGGAGCACCTGCGACCGGCTGGGGTGGCGCAATTTCGACATGGTCTTCGACTCGATCTGACGGATCCGCTCACGGGTGACGCCGTAGACCTTGCCGATCTCGTCCAACGTCTTCGGCTGGCCGTCGGTCAGGCCGAACCGCATCGAGACCACACCGGCCTCCCGCTCGGACAGGGTGTCGAGAACCGAGTGCAACTGCTCCTGCAGGAGCGTGAAGCTGACGGCGTCCGCCGGGACGACCGCCTCGCTGTCCTCGATGAGATCACCGAACTCGCTGTCGCCGTCCTCGCCGAGCGGGGTGTGCAACGAAATCGGTTCGCGCCCGTACTTCTGGACCTCGATGACCTTTTCGGGGGTCATGTCGAGTTCCTTGGCGAGCTCTTCCGGAGTGGGCTCGCGCCCGAGGTCCTGGAGCATCTGCCGCTGCACACGCGCCAGTTTGTTGATGACCTCGACCA
The DNA here is from genome assembly GCA_030837345.1 of Actinomycetota bacterium. Classification (GTDB taxonomy): domain Bacteria; phylum Actinomycetota; class Actinomycetes; order Actinomycetales; family Kineosporiaceae; genus JAUPKQ01. The sequence continues at coordinate 13,827 of JAUPKQ010000138.1, forward strand.
TGTGGACCGGGATGCGGATCGTACGGGCCTGGTCGGCCATCGCCCGCGTGATCGCCTGCCGGATCCACCAGGTCGCGTACGTCGAGAACTTGTAGCCCTTGGTGTAGTCGAACTTCTCGACCGCGCGGATCAGGCCGAGGTTGCCCTCCTGGATCAGGTCGAGGAAGAGCATCCCGCGACCGGTGTAGCGCTTGGCGAGCGACACCACCAACCGAAGGTTGGCCTCCAGGAGGTGGTTCTTGGCGCGGCGGCCGTCCTCGGCGATCCACTGCAGCTCACGGCGCATCTTCTGCTCGAGCCGCGCCCCGGAGTTCAGTTTCTCCTCGGCGAAGAGGCCCGCCTCGATGCGCTTGGCGAGTTCGACCTCCTGCTCGGCGTTGAGGAGCGCGACCTTGCCGATCTGCTTGAGATAGTCCTTGACGGGGTCGGCCGTGGCACCGGCGGTCGCCACCTGCTGGGCCGGAGCGTCGTCGTCGTCGTCCGAGAGGACGAAGGCGTCCTCCTCAGCCTTGACCTCGGCGGGCTCCGCAGCCTCGGGGGCCTCCTCGATGTCCTCCAGAGCGAGATCGACGACCTCGAGTTCCTCGCCTTCGGGGGCGGAGGCGAGGCCGCCGGCATCCCCGGACCCACCGGCGGCGGTCGCGGACGCAGCGGTCTTGGCCGCCTTCGTCGTCTTCCGGGCGGTGGGTCTCGCCGACTTGGCGGCGGGCTTGGCCGCGGGTTTGGCGGCACCGCCGTCGGCCGCGGGAACGGCCTTCTTCGTCACCGCCTTCTTGGTGGCGGCCCGGGACGGCCTGGCGGTCTTGGCCGCCGTTCCGGAGGCCGAAGCGGAGGCGGAGGCGGAGGACCGGCCGGAGGCCGCGGCGACCGCCCGGCGGGCGGTCGGTGGCGCGGGCACCTCGACAGTCACGCCTGCATCGTCCAAGGCGCGTAGCACGGCCTTCATCCGCGGCATCGAGACATCCGCCTGCTCGCAAGCGGACCGCACGGAAGCGGCGTCGACGCTCCCACGCGTGGTGCCCAGGCGGAGAAGATCCTGGAGAGCCGGGTGGCTGAACTCGGGCGGAAGAGGCCGGGAGGTCGGGACCGACGACACGGACAACCTTTCGTCGTGACGGGTGGAGCAGTGCAATCGAGCGTGACCCGACTGCTCTTCTCGCGGCGGAACACAGAGGTCAACCGCTGGAGGACTCATATTGTGCCCACTTCCACCGGCCAACTGCTCATTCTTGCATGTCCAGGTGGACCCGAAGACCGACAGCCCTCGAGGCACGCCGGTCTGGGTGGTCCCCACTGCCGGTCGAATGAACCGGTCACGAAGGGCCGTTCCCGCCGCCGGACCGATATGACCGCATGCACCCCAGCCGGTCGCAGTCCGTGGGGCACACGATACCGGACCCGGAAACCCTCAACGGCACACACCCCACGGATCCGCCCGCGTCACGACGTTCCGTGACACGGGCGGATCCGCGAACACCAGGCGGGGTCGCCGAGGTACCCGGCCCTAGGCCGAGGTGTCGGCCTTCACCGCCAGGACGGCGCAGGGGGCCTCCAGGAGGATCCGCTGTGCGTTGGACCCGAGGATGAGCTTGCCGACCGGCGAGCGCCGGCGGAGGCCGATGACGATGACGTCCGCCGAGACCTCCTCGGCGACCGCGATGATGTCGTCGGCCAGCTCCAGCCCACGGACGAGCGGCCGGACCTCGTTCACGATCCCCGCCTGATCGAGTTCCGCCCGGACGGCGGCCAGAGTGGCCTCGTAGGCGGCGAGGGCCTCACCGTCGAGGTCCTTCCCGCCCTGAGTGGAGTTGATCACGATGAGCCGGGTGTTGCGCAGCTGGCACTCCTTGGCGGCCTGGTGCAGCGCCGCACGTCCTTCCTCGGTCGGCAGGTACCCCACCACGACAGCCATGTCAGCCTCCTGAAAGTCGTTACGCGCACGTTCCCACGCCGCAGATCCGCGGTACGGCGTCTTCCGGCGGAACCCGCTGCGGACCGTGGTCGCAGCCTACGGCGGGAACGCCGCCGAACACGACGGCAACGAGATGGGTGGAGTGTCGCCCGGGCGGGACCGAGGGCGGGACAGGACCGCCAGCCACCCGCCAGCCACCCGTCAGCCGCCCGTCACCGCCAGGAACCCGATCTCAAGGTCGGCGAGGATGTCGTCGATGTGCTCGATCCCGACCGAAAGCCTGATCAGCCCGGGGGTGACCCCGGTGGCGAGCTGTTCCGCCGGGGAGAGCTGGCCGTGGGTCGTGGACGCCGGGTGGATCACCAGGCTGCGGACGTCTCCGATGTTCGCCACATGACTGTGCAACCGGAGGGCGTTGACGAAGGCTTTCCCGGCCTCGACCCCACCGGCGATCTCGAACGCGAGGACCGCTCCGGGGCCCCGGGGGGCGTACTTCCGCGCCCGCTCGTACCACGGACTGTCCGGCAGACCCGCGTAGGCGACGCTCACGACCTCGTCCCGTCCCGTGAGCCACTCCGCCACCCGTTGAGCGTTGGCGACGTGCCGCTCCACGCGAAGGCTCAACGTCTCCAGGCCTTGGGCGAGCAGGAAGGCGTTGAACGGTGAAATGGCCGGACCGAGATCCCTCAGGAGCTGGACCCTGGCCTTGACGATGAAGGACAGGTTCACCCCTGAGGCACTGCCGACGCCGAGATCACGACCGTAGACGAGCCCGTGGTAGCTGGGGTCTGGCTGGTTGTAGTTCGGGAAACGGTCCGGGTTCCGGGTGTAGTCGAACGTCCCCGCGTCGATGATGACGCCCCCGATCGCGGTGCCGTGACCGCCCAGGAACTTCGTCGTCGAGTGGACCACGATGTCCGCGCCCCACTCGAACGGGCGGATCAGGTACGGGGTGGCCACGGTGTTGTCGACGATCAACGGCACGCCGGCCTCATGGGCGACCGCTGCCACCGGCTCGATGTCGAGGACGTCCTGCTGGGGATTGGAGATCGTCTCGCCGAAGAATCCCTTCGTGTTCGGCCGGACGGCGGCCCGCCAGGACTCGACATCGTCGGGGTTCTCGACGAAGGAGACCTCGATACCCAGTTTCGGCAGGGAGTAGTGGAGCAGGTTGTACGTGCCGCCGTAGAGCCTCGGACTGGCCACGATGTGGTCGCCCGCCTCGGCGACGTTGAGGATCGCCAAGGTGGCCGCGGCCTGGCCGCTGGCGACCAGGAGGGCACCGACCCCGCCCTCCAGATCCGCCAGCCGCTGCTCGACCGCGTCCTGGGTGGGGTTCATGATCCGGGTGTAGATGTTGCCCGGCTCCTGGAGGGCGAAGAGGCTGGCCGCGTGGTCGGCGTCCTTGAACACGTAGGACGTCGTCTGATAGATGGGCAGCGCGCGGGCGCCGGTGGTGGGGTCGGGGGTCTGGCCGGCGTGGATCTGCCGGGTCTCGAAGGACCAGCCGTCAGTCACGGAGTACTCCTGGGGGAGGGCGGGCCGGGATGAGCCCGCGGAAGGGTCGGATCCGGGGAAAGACGCAGTTAGATCATCGACACATTCGCTCGATCACGACGTGCTCCTCGATGCCAGGGGCCCTCCAGGGGCCCGCGCTTGCCTCCGCCACCACGGCGGTAGGCCAGGTCATCACCCGGGGCACCCCACCGCGGTTGGAGGGTTGCCGGCCAGCGAGCCGGGGCTTGGCGCTGACACTCATGACCGTGGCTGACATTACAGGACCTCCTAGAAATCGGCACTCCCTCAACCGGACGCCACCAGGAACCCTGGTCACCCGATCGGGCCTTCGGCGTCCGCCCGGCCGCCACGGGCCCACTCCGGAGCGATGCCGAGGGCGAGAAGCCGGTCGATCAGCGAAGCCAGGCCGTGATCCGGCACGTCGTCCAGGGCACACCCGGCGAGGAGACGCCCACGGGTGCCGTGACCGGCCCACCACGCGGCCCAGGCAAGAAGCGCCAGCGCGTCGGCCCGCCGCCCCGGCGGCGCTGACCTGGCCACCGCCGACAGGACCTTCCGCCCGCGTTCGAGCAGCTCACGATCGGGTGGGGTCTCGAAGACGGCGTCGGTCACACCGCCGTGGACGCCGGCGACGAGCTCATCCGGAACACGCCCGGAGTCGGGAATGAGGGTGAGCAGCACCGAGTCACGAAGCCCCGGGTGATGCAGGGCGCCGGCGAGGCGGTCGAGATCCGCCGGAGTCGCCGTCTCAGGACGGGCCAGGAGCTCGCGCCAACGGCGCAACATCCGCTCGGCGTCACCGCGGGTGAGCGGGAGAGGCTCGCCGATGGAGGACGGACCGGCCGGGCCTGGTTCGACGTCTGCGACGAGACCGGCCTCGTCGTCCGCCAGCACCCGCCCGAGGGCGACGAACTCGGCGGCGGCCCGGCCGTTCAACGCCTCCTCGAGAGGGAAACCGTCCGCCGGGCAACAGGCCGGATCGGTGCAGCTGTAGGACCTCCAGCGGGACGGGCCGACGGCGAGAACCTCCAACAGGTGGAGTCCGTGGTCGGGGGCTCCGCGCCGGAGCCGCCTCACGAACGTCCGGTGCGGCAGGCGGAGAGGGCCGGAGGGCGTGGCCTGGACCGCTGCCTCCGTGACCACCAGGGCGATCGCGTGGTCGTGACCGTGACGCCGGAGGGCCTCCAGATGACCGGCGATCAGGCGACGTTGCTCGGACGGGGGCGGCAGGTCACCCCGGATGACGACTCCCACCCGCAGCCGCGGGCCATGGAGCCCCACAAGGACAACGCTCTCGTGGGGACGATAGCCGAGCTGGTAGAAGGCGACGGCGACGATGTCGGGCATCTTGGCCCTGATCACGGTGGGGGTCACACGTTCAGCGTGTCCCGTCCCACCCGCTCCCGCCGGGCCTGCCCACCGCCTTGTGGACGACGGGACGACACCCCCGCCCTGTGGACGAATCGACGGACCGGATCAGAACGGATCGACGGACCGGATCAGTACGGGAGTTCGCCGTCCACGACACCGTCGTCGCGGTGTTCCCAGCCGAGGAAGGCCTCCGTCTCGCTGAGGACCGCCCCGGCGAGCCACGCCGCGACAAGGGCGTCGTCCCCGAGGCCCAGCACGGAAAGGAAGAGTTCCGGGACGATGTCGACCGGGGAGACCAGATAGCAGAGGGCGAGGACGGCGAGGCCGAGTCGCCGCGTGTCGAGGTACGGATACGCACCGGACATGCCCTGGCGGAGCATCCGGGGAAACGCCTGCAGGCGTGGGCCGAGACCGGGACGCCCCGGTCGGCTCGCTCCCCGCACGACCTCCCAGATCGCCCTCGCGGCGGTGGCCCGTCGAATGCTGTCCATGAAGACCTGCCTCTCCCCCGAGCGTCGTCCCGTCGTCCAGGCTACGGCGTCACGGCTCTCGCTGGACAGGACCGTTGATCGTCGCCAGGCTTGGGGCCGTGTCCGAGCGTCGTCCGCGCCGCAGAACCGCCCCGGCGCCCCGGACGGGGGTGCGGGCGGTGGCGACAGGGACGGCGGAGTTCGTGCCTGACGGGGACGGCCGCGGAGGGTGGACACTCATGGTCAACGGGGTGCCCTCCAGCCACGTCGACCCGGGGAATCCGCTACGTCTCGACTTCGAGTACATGCGGTGGATCGGTGACCTCGTCGACGTCGCGGCGCCTGACGGCGAGCCCCTCCACACCCTCCACCTGGGCGGGGCCGCCTGCACGCTCGCCCGGTACGTCGCCGCGACCCGGCC